>RZYK01000171.1 GCA_009930355.1 Campylobacterota bacterium
TTTGAAGCAAATACAAATCCCTGTCTACCAGGAACGGTTAAAATATCTGTTAAATGGGTTTTTAAAGAGCGTAAAAAGTTGGCTTGTCCAATACCTTTTGCTTTAGTTTCTATCTCTACTTGACGTAATAAATCACGTACAATTTTATGATGAACATCTGCTTTAAGGAGTGCTTTTTTTAGATTTTCTAACGCACTTTTTAAAGACTTTTCATCATCGCTGAAACGAATTTTATTAATGGCACTTCGAAACGAATCGGTTAAAACCTCAAACACAGATCATCCTTCTTAAAAATCTATTCATGGTACTTTTTTTAACGAGTAGAAGTTTAGCCAAAGAATACTTTAAACTAAATAAAACCTTAAAGAGAGCATTCTATTTAAAGAGATGTAAATTGCATGAAAGTACCATTTTATGGTACTTTATACTGGTTTATTTTTAAAGTATTTATGCGATAAATTTAATAAAATCTTCAGGTTCTTTGCTCTGAAAAATGTAACCTAAGAGCATAATTTTAGAAGCATGAAGCATTAAACGTTTATAAGGTCTTCCGCCATATTCTGTATCACCTAAGATAGAAGCACCAATACTTTTAAGGTGTACCCTAATTTGGTGTGTTCGTCCCGTCTCAATTTTCACTTTGACTTTAGAACGCTTCCCTTCAATCATTAAAGGCTCTATATGGCTAATGGCTTCTTTACCATCAGGACTAATTTTACTGTAAGCAGAATTGCCTTTTTTAATCGTTAAAATAGGCGCATTTACATCTACTGCTTCGACAACTTTGCCTTCAACAATAGCAATGTACTCTTTTTGAACTTCGCGTTTTTTAAATGCATTCACAGCTTTTTCACGAAAGGCATCATCTTTTGTTAAAAGCAATACCCCACTGGTTTCTCTATCTAAGCGATGTAAAAGTGGTAATTTCTTAATCTCAGCAACCTCCTCTGAGGTCATAAATGCAGGTTTATCCACAGCCATAATATACTCATCTTCAAATAAAACCTTAATAGGTGCAATCTTCTCAACTTTAAATTTTGTACTCGGACTTAGCTCTTCACGAGCAACACTCACTTTTTTTCCAGCAGCATACACTACACCCCTGTCAATCAACTCTTTAGCGGCACGGTTTGAAATCCCCTCTTGCAATGCTAATAATTTATACGCTTTTTCCATTTTCATTCCCTAATATTTTATCCAGAAGTGGCGCTATATCGCCACGATGAGCAATCGCACTGCTAGGATAAGTGTCAATACGATCAAAAACATTTTCTAAATCTTCCACTTTACATGTAAAGGCATTTTCCACAGATTCAAACAATACTTTTTGATTAAAAATAAACTCTCCACTAATGAGTTTAACACCAAAATAAGCAGGCTCTAGTGGATTATGCCCACCAATACCATCCTTAAAAGAACCACCTAAAATCACCACATCTGCTATGGCATAAAGATTAACTAACTCTCCCATTGTATCGCACAATACAATATCTTGCGCCATAGACATATCCAACGAAAATCTTGCATAACATTTCCCTTCATTTAAGGCAAAAGCATTTAAAAGCGCATTCACTCTTTCAAAACGTTCAGGGTGCCTTGGGACAACAATGAGCTGGTCATTAGGTTGAAGTTTGATATGCGATAATATAAGCTCCTCTTCCCCTTCATGCGTACTCGCTAAAATAACAACTCGCTTTTGTGCCTTTTTAAAATACTGCTTTGTCGGTGTATAATCTTGAAACGTTTTAATGTTCCCTGCAACATAAACCTCTTTAGCTCCTAAAAAGCGTAAACGTTCTGCATCACGATTACTTTGTGCAAGGATAATATCTACATAACCAAATATCCAGCGATATACCCACGCAAAACGTTGATAAGATGCATACGAATGATCAGAAATACGGGCATTGAGCAAAACAGTTTTCATCCCTTTAACTTTGGCGATACAAAAAAGCATTGGCCACAATTCTGCTTCCATCACAATCAACGTTTTTTGCCTCTTCATCCAAAAAGGTAAAAAAATTTCATACGGTAAATAACGAACTTGTGCGTTTGTATACTTTTGTGCTTCCTCAAATCCTGTTTGAGTAATGACACTAATACGAACATCTAAAGGATTAGCAACTTTTTCTATCAAAGGACGCAAGGAACGCACTTCTCCAAAAGAACACGCATGAAACCAAATACCATTTCCTTTGGAAAAAGGCACATTATGCTTCATAAAAAAACGAGCGGGAATGGATTTTTGATACTTTGTTTTAAAGCGAAGGTAGAGTAAAAGAGGCAACGCCAAAAGATACAACAGCGTTGCCAAAACATAATAAAAAAAGCTCAAGCTTACGCCTTTGCTTCCTCAATCTCTTTATATAAGATACGTCCACAATGTGGGCACGTTACAATATCATCTTGTTTCATAACACCTGCATAGGTTTTATCATTAAGACGCATAAAACAACCATAACATGCTTGCTTCTTAACAGGAACAACGGTAGAGTTTCCTGCCCATTTTCTAATTTTTTCATAAAATGTCAAGATTTTTTGACTCATTTCAGAAAGAAGCTCTTCTTTGGCTTTATAAACATCTTTTCGCTCTTCCTCAATAGCTTGAATTTGCGAATCAATAGATGTTTTAATACTCTCAGACTCTTTAGAAACTTCTACAATTTTTTCTTCAATCATTACACTATTTGTTTGTTTTAATTCAATAATCTTTTCTAAACGATTAATTTCATCATTAGCAAAATCACACTGCTCTTTTGAAATTTCCTCTTCAAGTTGAAGCGCTTTAATCTCTTTTGCTGTTTTAACGAGCGCACTTTTTTTGGTGATATCTTTCAGTTTGGAAGATAATTCAGCTAAATGGGCTTCATTTTTTCCTTTTTTGAGTTTTGCCTCTGCAATATCTGTAGCCAATGCTTCTACTTGAAGTTTTAACTCTTTCTCTTTATCTAAAGAAAGTTTTAACATTTTCTCAACTTTAGCAATGCGTGGTGCAAAATCATCAATCTCTTTATCTAACTTTGAAAGCGCAATTAACTGTTCTAAATACTTATTCATCTCTTTTTTGTCCTCTATCTATACTCAAACGGATTTTTCGAATTTGACATTATAGCTTGTAATGGAATTTTTTTCAAATAAAGTGCCAAACACTCTGGGAAATAGCGCTCTGATTCAAAATGTCCGATATCAATTAATGAAAGCTTATTCTCTTTCGCCTCTAAAGCCTGATGGTACTTAAAATCACCACTTAAAAAACAATCCGCATCTATTTGAGAGATTAAATCCCCACCAGAACCTGTCGTAATTGCACATGTTTTAATCCATGAATTGGCCTTAGCCACATGTAAATATTCAAGATTAAAAACTGTTTTTACATGTAAAGCCAAATCATCAAAAGGAAGATTCACTTCACAATAAATCACAAAACCCTCACATTTTATGACCTTAAAACCTAATTTTGAAGCAACATAAGCATTAAGATGGGAGAGGTCAAAATTGGTATGCATGGAAATAAGTGAAATATTTTTTTGTATCATTTTTTGTATCAAACATGCAGGATACTTTGCAAAATCAAGCTTTTTTATACCACTAAAAATAAGCGGATGATGGGTAATAATCAACGAATGTTCCACTACTTCTTCTAAAAGTAACGTATCAATATCAAGACTTAAATAGATACGTTCAACCACATCATCCTTACTGCCTATTAAAAGACCACTGTTATCCCATGAAGCCTGTGTTGCAAAAGGGCTTAATGCATCTAAATAGTCATAAATTTCACCTAAGCGCATTAACCGACAATTTCCTTATATTTTAACGCACAGCCTTTGGCAAGTTCCCTAATTTTTAAAATATAATTTTGGCGTTGTGTGACCGAAATAGCTTTTCGTGCGTCCAAAACATTAAAGGTATGCGATGCCATAAGACAATAATCATACGCAGGCAAAGGCAAATTTTCATCCAAACAACGCTTACACTCAATGCTCGCATTTTCAAATTGCGCAAAAAGCATTGCGACATCTGCCACTTCAAAGTTATAACGACTAAATTCATACTCACTTTGTTTATGTACATCCCCATACGTTGTCACACCAAATTGGTTTTCATTCCACACCAAATCAAAAACGGACTCTTTTTCTTGCAAATACATAGCCAAACGCTCAACACCATAGGTGATCTCAACGGAGATAGGACTGCAAGGAATGCCACCAACTTGCTGAAAATAAGTAAACTGAGTCACTTCCATACCATCTAACCAGACTTCCCAACCAAGACCCCAAGCCCCTAGCGTTGGAGACTCCCAATTGTCTTCCACAAAGCGAATATCGTGTTTTTTGATATCTAAACCCAACATCTCAAGGCTTTTGAGATAAAGCTCTTGAATATTGTCAGGGCTTGGTTTAATTAAAACCTGAAATTGGTAGTAACTCCCCAGTCGGTTTGGATTTTCACCATACCGTCCATCGGTGGGTCTGCGACTTGGCGCCACATACGCGGTTGCCCACGGCTTAGAACTGAGGCTTCGTAAAAACGTTGCATTATGAAAGGTTCCTGCCCCTGCAGGCATATCGTAAGGCTGAACAATGGTACATCCTTGTTCTTGCCAAAATGTTTGGAGATTTAAAAGCATTTGACTAAAAGTTAACACACTCTTTCCTTTTTACATGTAAAGATTATTTTGCAGATGGCGT
>RZYK01000172.1 GCA_009930355.1 Campylobacterota bacterium
TTAAGTGGCCGGGAGAGAGGGATTTGAACCCCCGGAGGTATTACCCTCAACGGTTTTCAAGACCGCCGCATTAAGCCGCTCTGCCATCTCCCGACAGATAAAGTAGTAATTGTAAAATTTTAAGGTGGAGGCGACACCCGGATTTGAACCGGGGATCAAGGCTTTGCAGGCCCATGCCTTACCGCTTGGCTATATCGCCGCCGAATCCATATAAAGTGGTGGTGCCCGGAGCCGGATTTGAACCGGCACAGGAAAAACTCCCGAGGGATTTTAAGTCCCTTGCGTCTACCAATTTCGCCATCCGGGCGACGCTTTTCTTTTTTATAACGTATGGAGCGGGAAACGAGGTTCGAACTCGCGACCCCGACCTTGGCAAGGTCGTGCTCTACCACTGAGCTATTCCCGCATCTTAAAAAAGAGATGAGAGTATATCAATTTTTTTTTAAAATGTAAAGCTATTTTGAAAAATTCTTTTACATGTAATCTTTTTTAGGGTCGTTTTGCTATACTTTTGAAAAATTTTTAAGGATAAAATGATGCGTAGTGATCAGGTTAAAAAAGGGTACAACAGAGCGCCTCATCGAAGTTTGTTTCGAGCAACGGGGTTGAAGGATGAGGATTTTAGTAAGCCATTTATTGGGGTTGCCAATTCGTATATTGATATTATTCCTGGACACTTTTTTTTACATGAATACGGAGTGATTATTAAAGATGAGATTCGCAAAAATGGCTGTGTTCCCTTTGAATTTAACACCATTGGGGTAGATGATGGCATTGCAATGGGGCATGATGGTATGCTTTATTCACTTCCCAGTCGCGAGATTATTGCTAATTCGATTGAAACGATGATGAACGCACACAAGCTCGATGCGATGATTTGTATTCCAAACTGCGATAAAATTGTTCCAGGTATGATTATGGGTGCACTGCGTGTGAATGTTCCTACGGTTTTTGTGAGTGGTGGACCAATGAAAAAAGGGTATACCAAAGAGGGAAATCCTATTGATTTAGCCACAGCATTTGAGGCTGTTGGAAAATTTGAAGCGGGTGAGATGAGCGAAGCCGAACTCACTGACATCGAGTGCAATGCGTGTCCTAGTGGTGGTTCATGCTCGGGAATGTTTACTGCTAATAGTATGAATACACTCATGGAAGCGATGGGAATAGCATTACCTGGCAATGGAACAATTCCTGCCTTAACGCCTGAGCGTGAAGTGCTTATCCGTGCGGCAGCAAAACGTGTGTGCGAGATTGCTTTAGATGAACGATTTAACATTCGTAACATTTTGAATGAAAAAGCCGTACGTAATGCTTTTGCCATTGATATGGCAATGGGTGGAAGTTCTAACACCGTGTTACATATGTTAGCCATTGCAAAAGAAGCTGGGGTAAACTTTAATATTAAAGATATTAACGAAATCAGCAAAAATATTTCACACATTGCCAAAATTTCTCCATCCCTTTCAACGGTACATATGGAAGACATTAACCGAGCTGGCGGTGTGAGTGCGGTCATGAAAGAGGTAAGTCGTCGTGAAAATGGTATTTTGCATTTAGATAATTTAACGGTAACGGGCGAGAGTATGGGTGAACGTATTGCCCATGCAGAAATTAAAGATACCACGATTATTCACACGTTAGAAAATCCGTATTCAAAAGTGGGTGGGTTAGCGATTTTGTTTGGTAATTTAGCGTTAGAGGGATGTGTTATTAAAACCGCAGGTATTACAGGTTCTCGTCAGTTTGTGGGTAAAGCGGTCTGTTTTAATTCTCAGCAAGAGGCGATTTCTGGCATTATTGGTGGAAAAGTTAAAAAAGGGGATGTGGTTGTTATTCGCTATGAGGGACCTCGTGGAGGTCCTGGTATGCAAGAGATGCTAACACCTACAAGTTTAATTATGGGAATGGGACTAGGTGCGGATGTGGCTTTGATCACCGATGGTCGTTTTAGTGGAGCAACCAGAGGACTTAGCATTGGTCATGTGAGTCCTGAGGCGGCTGAGGGTGGACTGATAGGTCTGCTGAACGATGGCGATACCATTCAGATTGATGTGGATGCTTATACGATTGAAGCGCTTATTGATGAAGATGAGTTGGCAAAACGAAGAGCAGCGTTTAAACCGCATGTGAAAAAGATTGAGGGCAGTTGGTTAAAACAGTACCGTCAACTTGTGAGTAATGCAAGTCATGGGGCTGTATTAAAGACGGGCGAATAATGGTCGATTTTTTTAACCTCTTACTTCAATACACGATCACTATTATTGCCATTGTTGATCCTTTGGGGGTGAGTGCGATTATGCTCTCACTTCTGCCACAAAGCACTACTAAAGAGCATATTAATAAGATTGCAGCTAAGGCGACACTAACAATTATTGTCGCTTTTTTTGTTGTCTTATTGAGTGGAAATTTTTTACTCAATCTTTTTGGCATTGAAATTGATTCGCTTAAAGTAATGGGTGGCATTATATTGCTCTTAACAGCAATTAAGATGGTGCAAGGCTCTATGGAATCGAAAAATCAAACGGAAGAAGAACGCCAAGAAGCAATTAAAAATGATGAGTTTTCTATTATCCCTTTGGGCATTCCCATTACGTTTGGCCCAGGTGTATTTGCAACGATTATTATTTTGCGCGGTGAACATTTAGAGATGGTCTCTTTAGGTGCGTTAGTGTTAGCTTATTTGATTGTGGCATTGAGTGTGTATCTCGCCTTTAAAAACAGTATTTATATTCGTAAATATTTGGGTATCACGGGGCAGAAAATTGTGAGTCGTTTAATGGGGCTGATTGTAGGAGCCATTGCGGTGCAGTTTATTGTGGGTGGTATTAGTGTCTTAGTCACACATTATATGTAAAAGGATCGTCAATGAACCAAGGCGGTTGGAGTTGTCCTCATGATATTGAAGGTGTGTGTGATATCATTAAACAAGAGTGTGACCCTGGTCATAAAGGGTGTGTGCTTTATGGTAAAGTAAAATTCTCCTCAGAAGAAAGTCCTTCCAATGAGGCATTTGAAAAACGCATGGAGCGTAAGATGCGTGAAATGCTGAAGCGTAAAGAATAAGCTCTTCAAGAGCAAAATTAAGATAGAATCGCATATTTAATTTTTAGGAGTGATACGGTGTCAAGTATCTCGAAATACAGTAAAATCAATAATTTAAAGTCTGTTAAAAAGTGTCTTTTCCCAGCGGCAGGGTATGGAACACGTTTTCTTCCCGCAACCAAAGCCATGCCTAAAGAGATGTTGCCTGTTTTAACCAAACCTCTCATTCAATACGGTGTTGAAGAAGCCGTAAGTGCAGGTATTGACACGATGGCAATTGTGACAGGTCGTGGTAAACGAGCTATTGAAGACCATTTTGATGTAAGCTATGAGCTTGAACATCAAATTAAAGGAACCTCAAAAGAGAGTTACCTGACTGAAATTAGAAATTTGATTGATAATTGTACCTTTAGTTACACCAGACAAGTCGAAATGAAGGGGTTGGGACATGCTATTTTAACGGGTAAGACATTGATTGGTGATGAGCCGTTTGCTGTTATTTTAGCAGATGACTTGTGTGATAATCATGATGAAGACCCTGTCCTTAAACAGATGGTTGAAGTATATGAAAAATACCGCTGTTGCGTGGTTGCTATCGAAGAAGTTCCCAAAGAAGAGACCAATAAATACGGTGTAATTGATGGGAAAATTGTTGATGGCAATGAATCTGTTTTACGTGTTTCTAACATGGTTGAAAAACCAGATCCCAAAGATGCGCCCACCAATTTAGCAATTATTGGACGCTATATTTTAACGCCTGATATTTTTGAAGTCATTGAAAATACCAAACCTGGTAAAGGTGGAGAAATCCAAATTACGGATGCCCTTTTAGAGCTTGCTAAACAAGGCAAAGTCATTGCTTATAAATTCAATGGAAGACGATTTGACTGTGGTTCTATTGAAGGATTTGTGGAAGCGACAAACTACTTTTACAGTAAAGCAAAGTAAGCAGATAAACCCTTTATTATCTTAGTTGAGATATAATCTTTCCAAAAAAAATAATAGACAGGCGGAAAGATTATGTCCAATCAAGAAACGAAATATATATTTGTCACAGGTGGCGTTTTAAGCTCCCTTGGTAAAGGTATTGCAGCTGCTAGTATCTCTACTCTTTTAAAAAATGTTGGCTTTAAAGTCAGCATTCTCAAAGCTGATCCTTACATTAACGTTGATCCTGGTACCATGAGCCCTTTGGAGCATGGAGAGGTTTTTGTCACCGATGATGGTGCAGAAACTGATCTTGATTTAGGGCATTATGAGCGTTTCTTAGATGAAAATTTAACACAAGCCAATAACTTTACCACAGGCCGTGTCTACTCTGCTGTTATCGAGAAAGAGCGACGTGGGGACTATTTGGGTAAAACCATTCAAGTAATTCCTCATATTGTTGACGAGATTGCTAACCGCATTAAAGAGGCAGGCAAAGGCAAAGATATTTTAATTGTGGAAATTGGTGGAACTGTAGGTGATATTGAAGGACTTCCTTTCTTGGAAGCCATTCGTTCTTTAAAAAGTGAAGTGGGTAAGCGAAGAGCAATGAATATTCACCTCACCTTAGTTCCTTTCATCAAAGCAGCAGGCGAGCTTAAAACCAAACCGACGCAACACTC
>RZYK01000016.1 GCA_009930355.1 Campylobacterota bacterium
CCCTGAGCATAAAAGCGGTAATTATTGCTACGAGTTTGTCAGTCCTGATGGCAACAGCGCTCATGCGATTATCTCGCCTGCTGGGATTATTTATATGCTCAACGAGGAGCTTGATTTTAGAGGGCTAGAAGTTAAACCTATTAATCTCAAACAGAAGTTTTTTATGAAGGCATTGCTCTCCAACATGTACGACATTCATGTCATTGACGCCAGAGCGGGAAGCGGAAAAACCTTGATGGCATTTGTGGCGGCGATGCGCTTAGTCAGCAAAGGAAGTTATGAGAAAATTGTCTACGTGCGCAATTCCATTGAGAGTGTTGATAAGGGTGCGGATGTGGGCTATCTCTCAGGCAACGATGAGAAGTTTCGCATCTACAATATGGCACTGTACGATACCTTAGAGTTTATTGCTAAAAAACGGATGAAAAAACGTGACAATACCCAAGAACCACAGATGGCAATTGAGAAAAAAGTGCAAGAGCTCATCACCAAATACAACATCGAAAAGCTCTGGCCAGGTGAAGCAAGAGGTCGAACCCTTAGCAATGCTATTGTCATTTTAGATGAGTGGCAAAACAGCTCTAACAACACCACACAGCTCATTTTATCGAGGTTGGATAACAACTGTAAAGCCATTATCATTGGTTCAAACCGTCAAATTGACAACATGTACTTGAACCGTTTTAACAACGGTTTGACCTCGCTTTTAAAGCAGACGAAAAAGGAGCAAACGCACATTTCGCTCTTTGCGATTGAGCTGGACAAATCGGTGCGTGGCAAGTTTTCGCACTTTGCCGATGATATTTTTGGGGAGAGTTTGAAAAACGCATGAGTGTTATGCGTTGCGAGGGAAGGTACCTTTAGCCTCATTGGGTGATGTTGGGTGTGATATGCTTTTACATGTAAGACGAATGCGAGGGAGTTTAGGATTATTTCATGGCTGAATCATTAAAAATTTCATTGGCTCTCTCAGGCGGTGCGGCCAGGGGAGCGTTTCATTTGGGAGTCATTGCGGCGTGTGAGCGTCATGGTATCGAAATAGGCGCTATTTCAGGAACGAGCATTGGTGCGGTGATTGCCACGGGTGTGGGCTCAGGCGTGAGTGCCTTTGATATGATACGTCTCTTTAAGAGTGAGGCGTTTCGTAAGGTGATTGGGTTTAACTATTTTCAAAAGGGGTTTTTTCGCATCGATGAGAAAGCCGCAATTTTAAGAGAAATTTGCCCTGTATCTCGTTTGGAGGCAATGCGCATTCCGACCTTCATTAACTGTGTGGATTTACACACAGGGGAGATTGTGCGTTTTGGCAAGGGTGAAGCCATTAAACTTGCCATTGCAAGCTCAGCGCTTATTCCTATTTTTCGTCCTATTGCTTATAAACACCATCTCTTAATTGATGGGGGATTTATGGATAATTTGCCCATTTCACCGCTCTTAGACTTTTCTTATCCCATTGTCAGTGTCAATCTTCACCCTTTACATGTAAAGGAGAAACACACGCTTATGTCGATGATAAAACGCTCACTCTTTTTACTTTTCATGGCATCCTCTCAGTTGCAAATTTCTAAAAGCGACCTCTACATTAGTGACCCTGAACTCTCTTCCTTTGGATTGTTTACTTTTGGTGAATTTATGCGCTGTTTTGAGTTAGGATACGCCAGAGGGAGCGAGTCTCTTTTGACTTTTATGGCGCAAAAAAGTATAATCTAGGGTTTTTAAGAACGAAGGAATGCGATGACTAGTAGAGATTATTTAACACAAATGTTTGCCTTACAGCAAAAACTCAACGATGAAACCAATGGCATTGGTTGGGAAAATGGGTACACCAAAAATAACCGCATGATTAACTGGAAGCGATGTATTTATATGGAGTGCGCGGAGCTTATTGATAGTTTTAGTTGGAAACATTGGAAAAATATTAACAAAGAGACAGATTGGGACAATGTCACCGTTGAGATTGTCGATATTTGGCATTTTATTATGAGTTTATTATTGGAAGATTATAAAACCAATGGCAAGGGTAATTTGGAAAAATTGGTACATGATATTTTAGATGTACAGGGTTTTGAATCCTTTACCAAAGAGCCTCTTTCTCCTTTATCGGCGGATCCGATGGAGCTGATTAACGACATTGAGAGCATTGTTCATGATATGACAGGTTTTGAGGTGAATTTCTTTGATGGACTGTTAAAAGAGTATTTTGCGCTTTCTCGTAAGTGTGGGATTAATCTTAAAGTGCTCTATAAATTTTACGTGGCAAAAAATGTACTCAATCAATTTAGACAAGACCACGGGTATAAAGAGGGGCACTATAAAAAAGTGTGGAATGGTAAAGAGGATAACGAAGTAATGCTCTCACTCCTTTCAGGCGAAAATGCCCCCACCATTGAGGCACTCTATAAAAAATTAGAAGGTGCTTACGCTAAGGCATAAAGAAAAGAGGAGGGTCTTTCCCTACTCTTGATTGTACACGATACTTCTGCTCTTAGGCGTTTCTAAAAACTCCACATGCGATACTTTGACACCCAAACGACTCATTTTTTTCTGAATGATTTTCAAAAGCCATGTCGAGATATTTTCACTGGTGGGAACAAAATCAACAATAATGTAGCCCTCATACATCTCAATCAAATGGGTTGCTTCCTGCGCTACTTTGCTTAAATCAGGCGTTTGGTAGCCCGCTTCGTGGCTTAAAAGGTTTTGTTTATCCGCAAAGTGCGGTAAAAGTGTTTCAAAGAGCGGGTCATGGATGTCGATGATAAACTTGTGATCAAGTGTGGCATCTAAAAACTGTTTGAACCAGTTAAGGTGGTGAAAGTCTGTGACCATCCCATTTTTAAGTTCATTACTCTGTAAATAAACGACGATTTTACCTTGATGTCCGTGCAGATGACGGCACGCTAAACAGCCTGTGAGGGAAAATTCTGAGTCGAGTTGTTGTGACCAAACACGGTGCCCGTAACAAAAATCGAACTCTTTACTGATTTGCCATAACATGAGATATACCTTCATTTGTGATGCTTAAATGATACCTAAAAAGAGATATAAAGAAGATTTTGACTAATGTAAAATAGCAACTTTAATACGTTTTTGCTCTGCATTTCCTTGATCATCTATGGCGCGTACGGTGTAATAACCCTTTTGTTTTGGATGCCATTCAAAGGGTTTTGTAGCAGGAGATTTTCCTAAATAGGCATCATTGGCAAACCAATAAACTGTTTTAATATCGGCATTTACGGTAGCACTTAAGGCTATAAATTGTGTGGATAGTTTTGAGCGATTGAGGGTATATGTGACATTTTCTGTAGGCGATACAATGTGTATGTTCTCTTCATTTACATAAGTGGTATTATTTTTCGTGCAGTGTTCTGTTGATGGAGGTGCTTTTTTGGGAATACCTGCTTGGTTAAAAAGACTTAAAAGGTCTGAAGACCAAAATTCAGCCACTTCTATTCTTACAGCTTCTTTTTCATAAGGCGGGCATGCGACTTTACCTGATTTGATGTCAATGGGTACAGGCCGAAAAATGGTATCGACGTGAATAGGCGTCTTCCCAGGAATAAACCATGTTGTGCCTTTTTGTTGACACCATTGTGTCACAAGATTACCACTTGCAAGACAAATATCAACTTTTATAAGATTTGATGGAAATGCTTTTTTAGGTTCTTGAAAGTTAGGATATTGCGCTAAGATGTTATCGATAATGTTAAAAAAAAGGGGTGCGGCTGCTTCATGTCCTGTAAAGGCTTGATTGCCTTTTCCATTAAAATTTCCCACCCAAACGGCTAGAACATAAGGTCCAAAAACGCCCACACTCCAAGCATCTCTAAATCCCCATGACGTACCTGTTTTCCACTGAATAGCAATGTTTGATTTTTTTTCACTTAAGCTTTGATTGGGGCGAAGATTTTGCGAAAGCATATCGAGTGTCATAAAACTTGCTTCGGGGCTTAGGAGGCGTAAGTTTTGATGAGGCGTTGTGGTTTGCGCCATTTCTCCTATAAGTGGTTTAAGAAGACCTTCATTGGCAAGCATAGCATAGAGCTGTGCCAATTCTTGCATCGTTACTTCTCCTCCCCCTAAACTTAATGCCAATCCATAATGTCCTTCATTAGCCATTTGACCAATACCTGATTGTCTCAAAAATTGGTATAAACTGGGTTGCTGTAGTTTAGAGGCAATGGTTACTGCGGGAATATTTCGGCTATAAATGAGCGCATCAGTGACTGTAATAGGTCCTTTGAATTGAAGATCAAAGTTTTCAGGTACATAGGATCCAAATGCGGTAGGTACATCTTTGAGAATACTCATAGGATGAATGAGTCCTTGATCAAATCCTAATGCGTAAATGAAGGGTTTTAGGGTTGAACCAGGAGAGCGTTTAGAGCGTGTGCCATCGACTTGCCCTTGTATTGAAACGTTATGGTAATTGGCTGAACCTACGAGCGCTGTGATATGCATGGTTCTTGTGTCAACAAGTAGTGCGGATGCATTGTGTATGCCTTTGATGGCATTGCGTTCAATATACCGTGTGATTTGATTTTCTATAAGTTCTTGCAGGTTTAAATCCAGCGTTGTAATAATCGTTTGTTGATGATTGGCTTTTTGCTTATGGTCTTGCAAAAGATAATTCGTAAAATGCGGTGCCAAAAAAGGTAAATCCTCAGGTTGTTTTAAAACTAAAGGAAGTTTAAAAAGAGCTGCATCAAACGTATTGGTTGGATGCTTCGTTTGCCATAGTTCAAAGAGCCTATTTCGTGCTTTCTCAAGTCCTTTTTCAACAACACCACTGCTTTTATCAATGCGATAAGCAGGCGATTGTGGTAAAACAGCTAACGTTAATGCTTCTTGCAATGTAAGTTGACGAGGTATTTTATTGAAATAAATAAGACTAGCAGCTCCAATACTTTCAATATTTCGCCCATAAGGAGCATAATTAAAATAAGCCTCTAAAATAGCATCTTTTGAATAGAAAAGTTCAAGTTGGATGGCTCTTAAAATTTGAACGATTTTTCCATGAATGGTTCTTGTGTTGAGCTTCCAATACATACGTGCTAGTTGCATAGTAATAGTGGAACCGCCTTGTCGACTCGTATTGCTTACATAACTTTTCCATCCGCCTCTTATAAGGCTTAGGGGATTAAATCCAACATGATAATAAAACCATTGGTCTTCATAGAGGAGCACGCCATCAATCAAAGTAGACGAAATTTCATTAAGGGGTGTCCAAAGGCGGTAACGTTCATCGTTTGCAAGGGTTAATCGCAAGAGTTCATTATTCTTATCGTACAGTGCGGTTGAGAGTAGAAATTTGTGAGAAAGGTGCTCATGAGGGATAAAGCGCATAGTAAAGCAAAAAGAGAATATCAAACAAATAGCCATAAGCCAGTTTTGCCATCGTCGTATTAAAGTGATGAGCAAAACCATGCCTAGAGCCAATTTTTGCAAATTATTTTTTTTCTGGAACAGTGATGGTTAGTGTCCCTTCTCCAGGAGAAAGTGCTTGTATAGCTCGATCATACATCGCTTCTCCTAAAATAGAAGGGATAACAAATGTTCCAACACTATTGGCTTTTATTTGGTATACAAACTCTTGTGCGTTATGTTGCGCTGAGCCAAAAAGAATCACACGATCTTCTCTTACATCTGCAAAATGAGGATTCCATGTAGAACCTTGTGTTTGTAGAGGAGTTATCCATATCTCACCCTCTAGCGATTGTGCTTGGGTATTAGGGGTTTGCTGAATGATTTCAAATCCTCCTGGAATTAAGTCAATAATGGCAATATCATCGAGTTCATTTTTTGTAATAGAGCGAACACTAATATGGACATTTATTTTATCTCCTAAGGTAACGGTTTTAACTTTTTTACCATTGCTGTCGGTGTAGGTACGAACAATTTCTAAACCATTTTTAATGGCTTTGGTATCAGCATTTAAATCAAAACCTTCTTGTGTGATGTTGTACCATGCTGGAAAGTTTGTTGGATTTGAAAAGGTGATTTTAGTATCTTTGCTCGAAAATTCACCTTTTGCTATAAGATCACTTATGGTTGAAATAAGGCGCATTTCATTTTCAGCATTGCTCGCTTTGATATTGAGTTGATTTTCAAGCATCTCTTGTGTGAGTGATTTTGCATAGGCTTCAAGCGCTAAAATACTCATTCCAGAGGAGAGTGTAGTATAGCGTTCAGCCCGAAACATGCGTACCATATTTTCAAGAACACGTGTTGGGATTTTTTGTGTTTGTTCTGGAAAATGTTTGGTAATAAGATAGAGCATGGTAGCATCTTGTATTAATGGGTCATTATAGTTTTGATTCCACCAAGCATCCGAGTAAGTACGATTTAGATTTTGCCATGGCGCTTTTAAAAGTTCATTCGCTTCTTTATCCATTTTGAGCATTTTATACGAAGATGCCAAATAAAGTGCGGTTAATTCATTTTTCCATTTATCGCCAAAACGGTTTTGCAATCTATCTTGAACAGTACTTAAAAGGTTGGTTGTAATTTGATGTTGTCGCGTGAGTAAATAAATAGAAAAAGCACGTAAACGAAGTCCATAGGCATCATTTAAATTTTCATCCGTAGCGATATTATGGAGATAAGTATTGGCATTTTTAAGCATGTCGGCTGGAATTTTTTTGCCTTTATCTCTTGCTTCAAGTAAAAATTGAACCGTATAAGCACTGACAAAAGGATCGGCTTGAATGGTTGCTCTCCAGATGCCAAATCCTCCCCTGCTGTTTTGACGAGATCTTAGTATGTCAAGTGTTGCTTCAAAGCGTTCTTCTAAAGCCTTTGTTTCTGAAAACTGTGCAAGGAAAAGGGTTGGAATGGCACGACTAATGATTTGTTCTGAACAGTTATAGGGATAGTTTTCAAGGTAACTTGCAAGTCCATTGGTTAAGATGAGTGGCGAATAAGAGACACTTGCTGAACGTTTAGCATAGGCTTCATGCATGGTGCGAAGATTTGTTATAGACTCTTCTTGGGAGCTCATCTGACCAATATTTACTTGGGTACGAAAAGGGACAGAAGGACGAATAGAGAGATTTTCTTTACGGGTAACTGAGGTTGTTCCGTGGTGTGCAACAAAAGTAATTTCAGCATTGCCGAGTAGATTGTTCGCACGCATTTTAAAGGTGACAACGCCTTCACTTTTATTGCTCAAGGAGAGTGTTCTTTGTGCTCCATCCAAAAGTGTAAGGTGCGAAGAGGGTGTTGCGTTAATGGTAATAGGAATGGTGCTTCCATTGGTATCAAGGTTATTTGCGACACTTAATGCTACTTCAAATTCATCTTTAGGCGTGAGGGTATAGGGTGCATTGGGGGAAAGCACAAAATCATCTCGCACAAAGGTTGTTGTTTGGGTTGCACCAATACGCTCAGGTGTGAGAGCAATTGCCATAATACGTAATTTACCATTAAAATAATCAGGAATATCATAGGTAAAGGTTTTTTCTCCTTCAACTTCAGTGATGCCTGACCAATAAGCGACTGCTTTATTTGTTTTGCGTTTAAAAGGATTTAAATGCCTATTAAGAGCATTGGATTCTTTGGTAAGATCACCACCTGGAGCAGAGAGCTCTTTGAGTTTGCTAAACTCTGGTAAGATAAGATCTAAAATTTGTAAACTATCAACACTGAGTTGTCTTTTACGGAAAAAGAATTTTAGAGGATCTTCAAATTGATAACGTGCCACTTGTAAAATACCTTCATCTACAGCAAAAACAATTACTTTTTGTTTTTCTTGTGTGCTGATATTGATCGATAAAGGCATCCCTGGTTTGACCATATCGGGTGATTCAACTTTTAGTTCTGAGCGATGTTTCTCCAATCCAATGCTAAATGGCACAACGCCATAACTGAGTGGACTGGTAAAAATCTCGTTGGAGTTAGGATCTCGGACAAATTGAACATTAATATAGGCATTACCTTCAAGCTCTCTAGGAAGCTGAATCGTCTGTGTTGCGTTGGTTGTATTTGTTTTAAACCATTGCCATGCATAGACTTTATCTCGTTCAATGGTAATTAGTCCACTACCCGTATAGGGTGCATTAATGGAAACTTCTATCAACTCTCCTGGTTGATACTCTTTTTTAGAGAGTTTGAGTTTGAGTTCCGCATCACGTTCAAGTGAACGGGTAACGTTTGCATTACCCGCAACGCTAAAAGATGTTTTATAGAGGGTATGGTTTTGTTCATCTTTTAAAACTAAAAAATAATTACCTGGTTTTTGTGTTGGTATGGCGTAAGAATATCCTGTTTCATTGATGGTGATCACATCTTCACTGATGGGAATCTCTTTGCTTTTGGATTCATATTTATAGGCACCTGATGATTGTTGTGTGAGTACAGAAATATAGGTATTTTCAATTAAAGAGAGTTTGAGATTTGATACTCCAATTTGCTGAATATGTGGGTTTACAGCGATGAGATGAAGCATACGTGGTGCATCTTTTTGAATATAGCTTAAATCACCATCTGCTTTAGCTCCAATAAAGTAGTCATATGGAGAAATTAATGTTGAACTGGTCGCAATGACAGAACGTCCACTCTCTGCTTCAAAAGCTTCACTTAAAAGTTCCATGTGGTAACTTGCAGGGGCATAGCTTGATAAGCCAAGATTTAATGTGGCCATACCTTCTTCATTGGTTGTGGTATCTTCAAGATTTGTTTTAAATGTTTGGGTTTTAGCATGGTCTTCATAAAAATGATAATCCACAAAAGGCGTAAATTTTGGCGCAGCAGGACGCAGCGTCATTTTTGTACTCACACGAAGATTTTGTGCAGGTGTTCCAAAGAGATTTTGTACCACAACATGTGCGTGTACCTCTTCAGGTTTAAGCCACTCTTTGCTTTGTTTAGGTTTGATGTTAATGGCGACATTTAAACGATCGGGTTCAAATTCTTTAATATTTATTGTGGTATGACCCAGTTTTGTTCGGTTATTGTTGTTTTTATTTACAGAATAAAGATGAATATTCCAAGCCCCTGTTGGTGAATTTTCTTTGGTTGTGTAGGAAATTTCATTTAATCCTGTTTCATCGAGGGTCAAACTTTGGGTATTTAATAAGGCATTGCGTGAATCATATATCTCAGCAATAACAGGGATTCCTTTGAGGGAAAGAGACCATTTATTGGCTTTGACAATTGAGGCAATATGAAAGGTGTCTCCTGGTCGATAGGTCTTTCTATCAGAAAATAAATAAGCATTTAATGCACCATCTTCATGAGGATCTCTAATGCCACCAATATCAAAACGAGAAAGATTGAGGCTTCGATCACGTGCGGAATACGAATAGTTTCTAAGGGGTAAAAATGAGAGGTCATCCCCTTTTTCTACCAGATACATCATAGGCTCTTTTTCTCGATAAAAATCATTTAAAGGGGTGAAATGTGCATGTCCTGATATATCAGAGTAGGTACTTAAAACAGCTTTGCCATTTTTCCCAATCACAGAAACTTTTGCCCCTGAAACAGGAAGCCCTGTACTAATGGATTGTATAAAAACCTCACTAGAACTGTCTTCGGCTTGTTTAACAATAATACCAAGATCGGTGATAATAATAAATCTATGATCATACGGATTACGATGACTATCAGCGTAGTTAATACTTTTGTTTCGAGCAACATCCCACGGTTGCAGTTTTAATAAAAAGACCCCCTTCTTTCCTTGATCGTTTTTTGAAAAGTAGGGTTTAAGATTGACACTTTCATAACTAAGCGACTCTGGAGAAGTTGTTTTAATGGATTGTTTATGTGTAAATGTTTCAATAAAGTGTTCTTCAAAACCATCTTCGCTGACATCTGCAAAATTCATATGGCTAAAGTCATCGCTTTGATTAAATGCAACGAGATGATGAAGTTGGTTGGGAGAGACACGTTTGATATCTAGTTTCATGCCAGGAACATTTTGTGCCAGTATGGGCACTTTATGCTCACCACTTAAAGAAAGAATGGAACCATTTGACATAAATTCAAGCATATTGGGATAATCTACAACGCGTAAGGCATAGTTGGAATACCCTTTGATTTTATAGCCTCCTGCTGAGTGCATCTCTTTGTCAAAATTAAATTGTGCAAAAATATAACGGTTGGGATTAGCACTAAAAACAAGACTTTGAATTTTTTCGTACTCTTTTTCAGTGTCGCTGAGCGTGAATGTAAGCTTTTGAGCATGGGATAGAATTTTTTCAGTAATGGCGTTGGTATTCCATTGATAATTTTCAATCCGTGGATAATCAGGATGTTTTTGTGGAAGAAGCCAAAGGGTTGTTGCTTTTGCAAGGTCGCTACCTTTGATGCCATCACTGGTATTGATGAGTAAAAGTTGTTCATATTTATCTTTATTATTTTTAATCACAGAGGTGGTGACATTGTTAATTTTTAAAGCATAAAGTCCTGGAATATTGACCGATGAGGTGACTTCATTTGCTTTATTGGAGTTTGCTTTTGAAGACATGACCCCTTTTTGAATCTGCAATTTCATGTGACTTAAATCTTCAGGTAATTTGACAGGTTCTGAGTGAATCCATGCATCCATTTTAGAATCATTGTATGTTACGCTAAATTTAGGAGAAGAGGTTACTTTTCCTTTGTGTGTTTGGATGGCTAACGAGATGGCTTTTTCAAAACTGGCAATGTCAACAGGATAGTTAAATTGAACATGAAAAATAGACTTTTTTTGCGAAGGCTGAATAGGATCTTGATAAAACTCATTTTCACTGACACGAAGGCGCATCTCTTCCGTTGTGAATTCAAGGGTCTTGACATCAGTTTTAATGGTTGTGGCAAGTAGTTTTTTTGGTGTAAGATGAACGGTATAGGTTTGGGCTATTTCCCAATCTTTTTTAGGGGAAAAAATCAGTTGATTGCCTGTTTCATTCCATTGCCAAATGCCTTCCATTTCAGGAGAGAGCTGAATACCTTCCGTAATGGAAGGATTCTTTATGGTTTCAAGAGGTGCTGCTTGTACTCCAAAATCAATAACCAGTTTATCAATCGTTGGGTTTTGTTCTCTGTAATTTATTGGAGTCGGTATATGTGCAACTTTTATTGTAGCTTCTTGATAATGAATGGGTGCAATTTCAATGGCACCTGGACGGTTAAGATACCATTGATAGCCATAAAGACCACCTACGCTACCTGCAATAATGCCTATTAAACAAAGACTAATCATAAGCGGAAATTTTTGGGTATAGGCTTCGAGTTTTGCAAAACCATTTTGTATCCACGTTACCCATATAGGAGCTTTCCAATGGACATTACCAATTAAAGGAGCGACTATTTTGCTTAGCATCAATACGATGAATTTAACTGCTAAAAAAATAAAGCGCAAAAGAGTAAGGGGTAAAAGTAGTAAAAAACGTAACAATTGCATGGATGTCCTTTGGGTATTATGTAAGGAAGGTTAATTCGTAATACTACATAAAAGTTACTTAGTTTTGGCATACCATTAGCTTCATTCTTTTTCTTAAAATTGTTCTATATGTACAAATTTAAATCGAAGTGAATGACGTTTTTTTATTAAAAATGTATTACTATTTAAAAAATCATTTAATCAAAAAGAGTGTTATGTTAAAAGTTGTAGAGATGTTTTATTCCATTCAAGGTGAAGGGACGCAAGTGGGTGTTCCTTCTATTTTTATTCGCCTTTATGGGTGCAATTTAAGCTGTGCCTTTTGTGATGAGGAGCTTCACAAAGGTGCGTATGAGGAACTTTCGTTTGATGTGGTGTTAGAGCGCATGAAAGCCTATCCTTCGATGAATGTCATTATCACGGGGGGTGAGCCTAGCATTTATGACCTTAATGGCTTTATTACGTTCTTGCAAGCGCATATGTATGCTGTAGCAGTAGAGACAAATGGTTATAATTTTTCGAATATCGCCAGTGCGAATTGGATAACCTACAGTCCCAAAGATTGGCAGCATATTGCAAAACATGGGTATGATGAAGTGAAGTTTATCGTCTCTAAAGATTCAGATGTTTCTTCCTTACTTGAATTTAAGAGCTATAAACCTTTGTTTATTCAGCCACAAAACAATGCCCACACGCCCAATAAAGAGAATTTAGCCTTTTGTATTGAGTTTGTGAAAGCCTATCCTCGGTTTATTTTGAGTGTGCAATTGCACAAGTTTTTAGGAGTAGAGTAATGAGTAAGGCATTGGTCGTTTTTAGCGGTGGGCAAGACAGTACAACCTGTTTGGGTTGGGCGAAGAATCGTTTTGAGTATGTGGAGAGCATTACCTTTGATTATGGGCAAAAGCATAAGGTGGAGATTGCTCAAGCACAAAAGATTGCTACGCTTTTACATGTAAAGAATACCCTGCTCAGTTTAGATGCATTTTCCCAGCTCAATGACTCTGCGCTGATTGATAGCACGCAAGATATTGGAGCGCACCACAGAGTGCACACGAACCTTCCTGCCTCTTTTGTTCCAAATCGTAATGCCATCTTTTTTACCCTTGCCCATGCGTTTGCGCAAAAACAGGGGATTGAGCATATTATTATTGGGGTGAATCAGACTGATTATTCGGGTTATCCTGATTGTAGAGAGCCTTTTGTGAAGGCGTTGGAAGTCGCGTTGAATTTGGGAAGTGAAGCAAATATTCTCTTTCATTATCCGCTGATGCATTTAACCAAGGCGGAGACATTTGCACTTTCCAAGGAAGAGGGTGTTTTGGATTTGGTGATTAATGAGTCGCATACGTGTTATAATGGTGAACATAGTGAAAAACATGCGTGGGGATATGGTTGTGGAATGTGTCCTGCCTGTGTGTTACGTAAAATGGGATGGGAAGCTTACGAAAAGGGCATTTGATTTTTACATGTAACGCATGTAGTGCTCTTTTTGCATCGCCTAAAGGAGTCTGGTTATGAGTGTTAAATCTTCTTTCTTTGTCTTAGCAATGCTGACCTTTTTAGTTGCCATAGGTGTTCAATCGTTTATGTGGATGAATGAACGAAAAAGTGTCAATGCAATGGCAGAGGCGTATGCTCATGAGCTAACATCTGGAGTTAAACAACTCTTACTTCTCAAATCAGACCCCATGAAAAAACAAGCACTTGATTATGCGATATGGAATGGTTTGGTTAATTTTGTCCAAGATCCTACCTCTGAATGGGCAGAAGACAATCTTAAAGGGAGCAGTGTTCAGTTTAAGATTGATGGGTTTTATATCTTAAATCAATCCAAAAAAGTGCTTTTTTCTGAGTCTACAAAATCTTTTTTAGACGATTTAAACCATGTGCTTAATGTTCAATTTTTAGATCCAACCAAAGAGGGTGTTTTACACTTTTTTGCAACCATAGAACAGCAAGTGGTTGAAGTGCATATTGCTCCTATTCGCCGCATGGATGAGGTTATTTATACCGATTCGCCAGCGAGTGGCTTTGTTGTGATTGTCAAACATTGGGATGAGGCATTTTTAAATGAACTTAGCGCTTATGGTCTTGCAAAAGTCTATCTCAATAAACTTGAACCTTTGAAAAATGAATATATGCTTGCTTCTGAAATCCCTCTTCTAGGGATTAGTAACAAGAATGTTGCTACACTGTATCTTCATATGCACAACCGTATGGGTGAAGTGTTAGATAAGTATGCGTCTAAGGATATGAAGCTCAACATCGTTCATACAATTGTACTCATGTTGGTTTTTATTGTCTTAATTGCTAAATACATTAGCTTTCCTTTGCGTGATATCACGCTCTCTTTGATAGAAAAAAATAAAGAACCACTTCAAAAATACTTGCCTAAGAAAAACGAGTATGGTGCTATTGCCTCAGCATTGTGTGATGCCTTTGATACCAAAATAAAGCTGGAAGATTTAAACACACACTTAGAACAAAAAATACAAGAAGAGGTTGAGAGCAGTCGCATTAAAGATCGAATGCTTTTTCAGCAATCTAAACTTGCCGCATTAGGGGAAATGCTCAATAATATTGCGCATCAATGGCGACAACCTCTTAATACCATTAGCGTCATTATTAACCGTATTTTTTTAGAGAGTCAAAGTAAAAAATTAACCCCGACACTCTTAGAAGATGAGATTCGAAAGCTTCGAGGTATGATTGCGCATATGTCTTCTACCATTGATGATTTTAAGGACTTCTTTAAGCCTGATAAAGGAAAGGTACTCTTTTATTTGCATACGTGCATTGAAGAGAGTCTGAAGATTGCTGATGGAGGTATTGCCCATCAAGACATTAGCATTGAGGTAGATTGTCCTGTTGATTTGGCAATGTATGGTTTTAAAAAAGAGCTTTCACATGTTTTTTTAGTACTCATTAATAATTCCAAAGATGCTATTAAAGAGCGTCAAATTGAACAGGGGCATATTGTGATTCGTGCGTATGAGCAAGAGCACTATGTTATTATAGAAGTTTCTGATAATGGTGGGGGCGTGAGTGAAGATACTTTGCCACATCTTTTTGATCCATTTTTTACAACCAAAAGCAATGGGGGTGGAAATGGCACGGGACTGTATATGGCGAAGCAGATTATTGAGCAGAGTATGCAAGGTTCTATTGCCATTAGCAATGAAAAGGGTGGGTTACTGGTGCTGATTGTTTTACCTAAAGATGATGTGTCTTAGGCGGTAATTTATTTTTACATGTAAAGGGTGTAATGCGTAAAGAAAATTATAGTTGGCTTCAAAAAGAGCTTCCATTGTGGCTTAAGGAAGGTCTTGTCACGGAGGGGAATGCAGCGCTTTTGTTAAAGCGTTATGCTGAAAAAAAAGGTGAAGGACACGCTTCAAGCATGGCTTTGAGTTTGGTGGGATTTGTTCTTGTGGGGCTGGGAATTATCTCTATTTTGGCGTATAACTGGGCAGAGCTTGGACATCTTGCTCGTACGTTGTTAGCCATTGGAATTTTAGTGAGCTCACAAGCTTTTGCATTTTGGGTAAAACGTTACAAAGCACATAATAAACCACTTCTTGAGGGTAGTGGTGTGTTGTGGTTTTTAATGATGGGTGCTTCTTTAGCCATTATTGGTCAGACGTATCATTTGGGTGGTACATTGTCTGATTTTTTATGTGGTTGGTTATTCCTCTCTTTTCTTATTGTCTGGGTTTTACCTTCATCAGGGGCTTCTTTTTTGCAAATTATTTTATGGACAGTGGTATGGGTAAGTAATCATGAAAAATTTGGAGTTATGATTGATTCGACAATGAAAGCATTTATGGCTCCATGGGTGTTGCTTATGATGGCAAGTTTGTATGTAGCTTATTATGTATGGCAGTTAAAAAAGGCACATGATAACAATGGTACTTTGCTATTAAGTTGGGCAATGGCAATTTCTCTTATGTCTATCTTTATCATTGAGCTTGCAGTTGAGACTTATGAGCTACGTCGTCTTGAAAATATTACAACGTTTTTAGCACTTTTCTTTGCTCTTTATTACATAGCAGGCAATCTTTTCTTATCTCATGGTGAGAAGATGTGGCAACGTCCTTTTGTACTCATCGGCAAAATGGGTGTGCTTATTTTATTACTTTTGCATCTTTCTTTTCGCTCATGGCGTTGGATGAATTACATGGGCTATGATCCTGAAGGCGTAATCTCTATGAGTAATTTTATGATAAGCCTTGTAGCTCTTTTTGTATTATTTCTTGTTTTGTTTATACGAAAGCACAAAAGTGTTCCTGCTGAAGTATTGATTATTTTAAGCCCTTTTGTCTTTTTTGTTTACAATGCATTGACGCAAAGAGAAGATGCGTATATTTACGAAGCGGTGATTTTTATCAATATTTCTTTTTTACTTGGGGCATCGGTCATGATCTTACGAGGGGCAAAAGAGTCTTCTATGGGCATGATTAATCAAGGGATGCTTTTAATAGTCATAGGTATTTGGATTCATTTTATGGATGCTGATTTTAGTTTGGTGGCAAAAGGGGTAGCATTTATTGCAACGGGTATTTTCTTTTTGGCTATGAATGCTCTGGTACGTCATAAATTAAAGGCGCATTTATGAAATGGATAAAACAACTCTCATGGATTTTGTTTGGGATTTTATGTCTTACTCAAGTGAGTATTGTTGGGCTTCAAATTGTGAAATATGAGCGTATTTTAACGAAGGGTGAGATTTTTTATTTTGATGTTTTGCCATTTGATCCTTATGATCCTTTTCGTGGACGCTATGTAACGCTTCGTTTTAAAGGTGCCAGTCAAGCGCCATTGGCTCAGGGTGAAGAGCCAATGGAAGGGCTTCGTGGGTATGCTTTGTTGGAACAGGATAAAAATATTACCGTTATTAAAGAAGTCTCATTTAATAAACCTAAAAGAGGTACCTTTCTTGAGGTGAATGTTTATTCCACCGATGCTCTCTATCGTGATACACATACGACACAGGGCATAATGGTTCATTTTTCGCTTCCTTTTGATCGTTTTTATATGCGAGAAGATCTAGCACCTCAAGCTGAGATGTTATTGCGTGCACGTAGTGGTGTAGCAATCAAAGCGAAGCTTCGTGTTTTGGAGGGGAAAGGTATTATTGAAGATTTAATGGTGGGGGATGTTTCGTTGAGTCAGTTTATACTGACTCAATAGACTTCTTGCAAAACTCATTTTGCAAGAAGTCTAAGCACCAAAGGTGTGCGGGCACTCTGCCGAAGAGAACACAGTGTTAACGTAGTTTTTAGAGCTTTGCTCTCAAAGCGTGTCTAGACTTCTTGCAGTTTTGCAAGAAGTCTAATAAGAGCTTAGGCTTTTTTTGCAATACCTAAAATTAAAAGTTCATTGTCAGTGTAGGGAATGGGCATTTTTTCTCCCTGCTCATTGACATTGACATAGGTAATAACCGCACTGGTGACATGTAAACAGCGATGCTCCCCAAAATAAGAGCGTTCTGCATTAACTTCAACTTGAACGGTAAGAGAACTGGTTCCCACTTTTAGAATTTTTCCATAACAACTTAAAACATCGCCTACTTTGACGGCTTCACGAAACTCCATTGAGTTAACGGCTACCGTCACCACACGTTTAACGCAAAGATCACGTGTTGCAAGTGCACCTGCGATATCGATTTGTGACATAATCCACCCTCCAAAAATATTCCCAGAAGGATTGGTGTCTTTTGGCATCGCAACGATTTTGATTCGGGGTTCACCCATATTATGCATGATTTACCTTTTTCTTTTTTGTCCACCTTTGCCTAAAAGGTTAACGTAACAAAATTTAAGGTTTTATCATATAACAAATCAGTTTGAAGGCAATTTAAAAGAAAAATCAGATCCTACGCCTAAGCTACTTTGTATTTGTAGATTTGTGTTGTGAAGTTTAAGAATATAATTAACCAATGCCAACCCTAATCCCATTGAATTGTCCCATGAATGTGAGTTTGAACGGTAAAATTTTTGGGTAACTTTTTCAATCTCATCTTCTTTAATTCCCACACCAGTATCTTTTACATGTAAAGATTCGTTGTCAATAAAAATCGTAATCGTATCATCGGAATACTTTAGGGCATTGTCGATGAGATTGGAGATGACAAGCTCCATCATCGTACGATCAGCGTTAATGAAAAAGTGCTCTGGAAGCTCACATTTAATGGTTCGCAGTGGGTGTTTTTCTTTAAACGTTTGGGCAATTTCTTGAGTTATTTTTACCACATCAAAGCTACTACTGTGGGTGGTGAAATCGCCATTCTCAAATTTGGTGGTCAGTGCTAAACGGTCTATCATGGTAGAAATCTTTTGTCCGTTTTGAACAATCTTTCCTAAAAAACGCTCTTTAATTTGAATACTGGCATTAGGATCATCCAAGAGCGTTTGTGCATACCCCATAATAGAAGCAACAGGATTTTTAAATTCATGGCTAATGGCAGAGATAACATCGCTTCGTTGTTGAGAAATGAGTTTAATTTTAGCAGTGTACTTGCGTTTTTGTTTCGCTCGTTTTTCCAGTTTGGTAGCAAGTTTTTTGAGGTAATTGGCAATCTCTAAAAACTCCAAACAAAAATGAGAGGAGAGGCTTATTTTGTAATCTTTATCAGCAATTTGTTGAAGATTGGCGATGATTTTATCGATTTCTGCACGAATTTTTTGGCTCAGAAGATAAGCGCTGTAAAGTCCCATAAGTAGGGTGATACAAAAAATAAGCGCAATTTTGATCCATAGGTCATAAAAATTATGCATAATAGAGCCAATATTCATGGAAAGGCGTAAAAACAAGATGCGATTATTCTCTTCAAAACGATGGGCAACGTATAAAAAATCACTTTTAACAGAATCGGAAAAACGAATGGCGTGAGCAAATTCGGTTTTGTAAGATTTGATGATTTCTTCACGCTGGGCATGATTATCCATGCTCTCGCTTTGTGCGTCACTGTCGACTAATACGACACCATCTTCGTCAATCAGTGTAAAACGAATGCCAGAATTTTCTTTAATAATTTGGGCAAGTGCTTCAAGATCGGTGGTTGTGGAGAGTTGGTTTTTAATAATTTTAATATGTGACTCTAGTTCTCGTTGATAGTTTTCAATATTATTGGTTTTGATGGTGAAGTAACTCACCACGCTCGAAAGAAGAAGGGTTCCTAAAAAGAGGGCTAAAAGGGTACGGGTAATGTGTTGATGAAGCATTAGCATAAGCTGTAACCTACACCCCAGACCGATTTGATGTACTCTTTTTCTTTGGTTGGGTCTATTTTGGTTTTGAGGCGATTAATGGCGACATTGACCGTTTTATCTTGAAAGAAATCATCGCTTTTCCAGACATGTTCTAAGAGAAATTCACGGCTTAAGACAGCGTTTTTATTTTCAATGAGTGTGCGCAAGAGGTCAAATTCAAGTTTGGTGAGTTCGACCTCTTTGGTGTTTACATGTAACGTGTGTGCTTCTAAATCCAGCACTAAATCACGATAAGACAGCGTACTATTAGACTGTGGTGCGGTACGTGCTAGAATAGCTTTGATACGAAGCAAAAGCTCTTTCATATTATAAGGCTTAGTGACATAATCATCACAGCCTCTTAAAAATCCTTCTTCAATGTGTGTATCACTGTCTTTAGCAGTGACAAAAATCACTGCTTGAGAAAAGCCTTTTTGACGAAGTGTTTGAACAAATTCACTTCCTTCCATTCCAGGAAGATTTCGATCAACAATTAAAAGATCAATGGACTCTTCTTGTAAACACTTCTCTACATTTTTAGTGTTAAGAAAACCCAGTGTTTCATAACCCTCTTTTTGTAAATTGTACTCTAAAAGTTCGAGTAAATCCTCTTCATCTTCGATGATTAAAATGGTTTTTTTCATGTCGTCCCTAATACGTCTTCATCTCTCCACCCACACGGGCAAAAATCATTAATTGCACAATGTTAACACTTCTATCTGCCATGCGTTCTAGTTTACGCATCGTACTTAAAATTTGAATAAAATCAGCACTCTGATCAATGACTTTAGCAATGTCGCTTAAAATATTTTTTTCCAAAATAGAGTAGAGATCATCGCTCTTGCTCTCCTCGACTTTAACCCTTCGGTAGGTGTCTTCAAGGGTTTCACGTTCGCTGATATTAATCGTTCCAATCGCTAACGTCACTGCTTGAATCGATGTCTTGCATAAGTGGGTAGAGTACTCATGCAGCGAGGCGAAAGGAAGTCCGCTTTGAAGATGTATCACCATGCGTTTGCTAAAACTGCGAATATTTTCAGCAATTTTGACCAACTCATTGGTGATTTTAAGGTACGCTACCATTTTACGTAAATCTTTCGCTTCAGGGCCAAAAAGTGCTAGGGTCACCACAATTTCATTGTCAATGGCATTGGCTTGATTTTCCACATTTTTTAAAAGGGTTTTTGCTGATTCAAAACGATTGGCGTCTAAACTCTCCATCCCGCTTAGGGCTTTTTCACTTGCCATCGTAATTTCTAATCCCAAATCAATCAGCATTTTTTTGATTTCAATCAGTCTCTCTTCGTATTTTTGAAGCATACTCATTCCTTACAATAGTTTGTCATCATTGTAATTTGAAATCATTACAATATGGTAACATAAAAAGCTATGCGCTGTTTTAATTTTGGTTATATTATTTTCAATAAAAATAAAGCCAATATTCCTTCCTTAGGGTGTGTAGTTATTATTGCAAATCATTCCTTCGGTGCACTCGATGCTTTGGCGTTAACTTTCCTGATTAAAGAGGATGATTATAAAAAGGACTTTGCAATTTTAAAAGAGTAGCTGGGACATATGGATTGATGTGTGCCAACGTTTTATAAACAGTACACAGAGCTTTTCGATGAGGGGACTTTTTGGCTTTTAACATCGATAAAGCCTTGGAAAATTGCTTTATTTTGGTAAATATTAACAAAATCAAAGAGTCGAAAAAGATAAGCATTAAAATACTGCGTTAAAAAAAATTTAGAATAATTAATGATTATATTATTATTTATTGTTTACAATTATTGTAAATTTTAAATTTACTAATAATTCTAATTATTTCTTAAAAAACGTAATATGAAACAAAAATGATAAAAAGTTGTCATTTGTTTACTGTTTTTAATATATAAATACCCAAACTGCTAGTTAAACAGAAGAGCTTTTTTGTCATCACTAAGCTTCAAAAAGCAGTTGATAGCATACGCAGTGATGAAAAGTCTAAGCTTTGTTA
>RZYK01000173.1 GCA_009930355.1 Campylobacterota bacterium
ATTTTTTCATCTCCACCACCTATAACACAACTATCATGCTGTCGTGCATAGGTGCTTTGTCTGTCACATATTCACCTTTTGTGTTGACGCCTAAGAACTTTATACGACCTTTTATAAAACGTATTTCTTTTGCATTAGGTTTAATATATTCATGAAATAACTTTGTAGATGTGGAGACGGGCAAAAGCATTACACATAACTTTCCTTTTGCACTCTGCTCAATAGCCTTTTTCACAAATGCCTCTTTTAATGCCCTTGAATAAGGTGGGTTTATGTAATTCCGTTCCCCCCATTCAATAAGAAGACCATCTTTGTCAGGTGTAATTTCCCCATCGTTTAAAGGACAGGGATCAAAGTCAAAATGAAACTCTTTATTAAGAGAGTCATAAAATTCTTTTGGTGTAGCCCAGTTGTCAGAATGATTTAAATTTCTATTTTTCATCTCCACCACCTCACATTTGAGATAGGCTTCAATGTGTCACGTTTGCTTTTTGGTTTCTTCTTGCCTACAAAAGGGATGAGGCATAGAATGAAAGCGAAGAATGCTAGTGGTAATAAATATTCCATTGTTACGCTCCCCATAATTTAGTGGCTGTTTTTACTTTTGATTCCAAATCTTTAACTGCTTTGTTCGCATATTGGATAGAGTAAGCGTGTTCCTTTGGTATGCTTCCATCTTTTAGCCCTGTGTGGTATTTTTTCGCCTCTTCTAGCTTATGAGTAAAAAATTCCAAACTATCAGGCATTGATAAGTTGATTTCATTTTCTCTTGCTTTCCAATAGTCGGCTTTTGCTTGATACTCTTTCGCCTTTTCAGCTTCTTTGACACTATTACCCATTCTCTTATGATTTCGTTCAATAAGTGCACGGTGTCTATGCTCGCTATGATGTCCGATTTTAATAGGTTCTGCCAACACTAAAAAATCTCTACCCTCTTGTGATTTTTGATACCATTCATTGCTCTTTGCTTCTCTGTTATCTGCTAAAGTTTCATACTTTTCAGCTTTTCTCTTTGCGTAGCTTTTAATGTCGTATCTAGTCACAGAATAGTAAAACAAACCGTTTTTAGTACCCAAATGGTTATGTACTTCACATTTTGCTTCTTTGTCATATTGCGTAGTGACTTCTATTAGATCACCCTTAGAATATTTTTGATCGCACTCTGCAATAAATACGTTAGGACAATATTTTTTAAATCTATTCATATCAGTACCTTTGATTGTTTGAGTTGTTCGGTAATCCCGAATAGTTGAGTTATTAAGAAATACTTAACAACTGGTTTAGTCTTTATCGCCCCTTGTATGTAAGAGGCTGTAAAGGCTAATTTATGATGATTGTGTTTTGGCTCATCGTATGCCACCGTTAAAAGGGTATTTCAGAATCGTCAATACCCATCTCAGGGAATTGGTGATGTTCTTGGCTCTCTTGCTGTGCTGGTGCGCTTTGTTGCGGTCTTTGCTCTCCACTCTTAGGCGTTAACATTTCCATATTTTCAACTGTTACGCTGTGCTTAGATCGCTTTGCGCCTTGTTGATCCGTCCATTGATCTAGTTTCAATTTTCCACTAATCCCAACTTTTGATCCTTTTTGTAGGTATTGGTTAGCGGTTTCAGCACTTTTCCCAAAGAACGTCAAATCAACAAACAACACGTTCTCACCCATTGAGCCATCTTGTTTTTTAAACTTCTCCGTTGTAGCTATTGAAGTTGTAGCTATTGCGCTACCATTTGGAAGATATTTAAGCTCAATATCTCTGCTTAAGTTACCGATTAAAATTACTTTGTTCATTGTTTTTCTTTCATTTTTGAGATTGTTTCCATAGTTCTAAGCGCATCTTTTACGCTCACATATCGCTTACAGTAGAGCATTAATTGTAATGCTTCGTATTGGATTTCGTCAGGCATAGTTACCCTTTTTCTATCGTTGGGAACGGTACGTAAATACCAAATTTTTCTCCTAAAGCACGGTTGATAGTGTCGTAAACATCGTCTATCTCTTTGCGCTTTAGCTCCGTTGTTGATTTCTTCTGCAATACAGCCTCTTGGATAGGTTTCCACAAAAGCGATTTCACACTAATTGGATTCCATTCAATATCTGCCTTGATGATTGTTTTAACTGTAAGTTGTCTTTCGTTTAAAGCCTCAGCAACTAAAGAAAAATACTTGTGAAGTGCTTTATTTTGTTGAAGTGTTCGCATATCTAAATTCTTGATTTCAACAACGTAACACGCTCCATCTTGCATCTGCTTTAGTTTACGTTCATCTTCGTCAGAGTAAGGGATCAGCTGTCCTCGTTCTTTTTTGAATTGGATTTTCATACCCATCTCCTTAGAGCTTCAATGACTTCTTTTTTTGTTGAACTTCCAATGTGTGCAGGATATAGTTGTTTAATTCTATTTCTTTCACAAAATTGGATTGTTTGTTGAACGGATAAGTGTGAGTTCATAGCGCCTTTTAAGTGTGTAAACTCTCCGTTTTCTTTGGCTTGTGCAATAAGTTCTAAGGCTTTCTGTTCATCGTGATTGCACTCAATGGTAGCGGTGTCATAATCAAACGCATCTATACCATCAAGTGTTGCAGTATCAGTTATGTGTAAGTGCTTGTGACCGTCTTTCATTATGCGATAACCGCAGTTTTCTACATCGTGGTAAGCTTTAATAGGAGATATTTTATACTCTCCTAATTGGTACACTTTCCCAAACTCGACAACGATGATACGACTTTCATCAAAGCCATGCGACAACAAGATGTCATTAAGCCATTCACCGCATACGATGATTAAATTACTTCTTGTGAATACTTTTCTTAGCGATACTTTGTTTAAGTGGTCTGCGTGTTCATGCGTTAGAAGAAGATAGCCAAAAGATTGAAAATCAATAGTTGCATCTATAAAGCTAAAGGAAACTCCACAATCAATAATAATATCTTCATCGATTGTGTATAAATTCCCCTTTGAATCTGATGCAAAGTGTTTAATTAACATCGTCTAAACTTACTTGTGTTCTTGGTTTTTTTTGCTCATCTTCGATCACTTCTGCTTGAATTTCACCATCAAAAACATCAGCTTGTTTTGTTATTGGTTGGTTACTTGATCGTGGCTCGTTGTTTTGCCATGCTTCGTTTTCATCAATCATACCTGCAAGTTCTTCAACGAATGTTTCTCTTATTGCTCTAACTAGTGCTACCTTTTCAACCATTGTCGCTGATTTTGAAGCCCAATTTGAGTTTAAAGTACCATCACCTTTTTTTTGTGCTACTTCATCAAGCGAAACAGTAATATAAGTTGGGTAAGTCCAGTCTTTTCGATAAACTTTAGCCCAACCGCCAACGATTTGTTCATCTTTGAGCTTAAATGTTCCCTTTCGCTCCTCAATAGCACCATCTTGGTTTATAACGATAATACCTTGCTCTCTACCATCAAATTGATGATGTTTTACTGCTCTTTTCAAGATAGCATCTTTACCAACAACAATTTGTGCTGGCTGTGTTCCAAATTTGATTAAATACGCTTCTTTCAAAAATGGATTTAATTTTCTAACCTTGCAAAGCTCGGTAAACATTTTAAATTCAGACATTGAGATTTGAACAGAGCTGCCAACGATGTAATCTTGTACGATTTTAGGTGTTAACTTAATTTCATTGTCATCTATTTTATAAATGACTGCTATTTCTTGTTTTTGTTCGTTACTCATAGCTTATGCCCTCATCTTTCATGAATTGTTTTAGTTTTTTTAATTGCTCTTTGGTGGCAAAAACCGTAAATGTACACTGGAAAACTTCATCTTCTTTAGACTCTTTAACTTCTTCTTTTGGAACATAAACTACTTCAACAGGTATCTCTTGTTTCGGTTGCTCAACTTGTGCATTTTTTGCAATAGTTGCTTCTTGTTGAGCTTTTCTAGCCTCTTGTTGCGCCTTAATAGCTTCTTCACGTTGGATTTCTAAATTAACTTGTGAGATAGAAAGGTTTAAATCTTTCGTTATGTGATATTTAGCTAAGATACGCTCTTTGTTTTGTAGCGTGTCAATGGTCAATAAGTTAGCTGCGACAACCTTAATGTAGCCGTCAATTTCTTCTTTGATTGATTTATCGCTTTTTGATTTAATGATGTGAAGCCCTAAATCTTCAAACCTCAAAAAGTCATAAGCGTTTTGTTCATCGAAGTAAGCTTTTAATCCATCAATTTTCTTTGATAAAATGCCATCTTCAACACTATCAACGAGTGTTTTTAATTTTGTATCTGCTGTCTTAAATTGGTCAGCGATTAATCGTTTGTAATTGTCCTCGAACTCGTTGTAATCTTTGAGCACGATTTCTTTAACCATTTTGCGTTGTTCTTCAAGTGTTTTAAACTCTTTTGATAGATCGCTCCTAGTATCCTTGATTGTTTTTAGAGTTTCTTCGCTTGGCTCTAAAGTATCAATGTTCAAAGACTCGATTTTGTCTTTAACTTGTGCGCTGATTTGTGCAAGTAGTGAGTATTTAATAATAGGTGCTTGCTCTACTACGATAATGTTTGTATTGTTCATGCTAACCCTCCCATAGTCATTAATACTAAAATATTTCTTCTTGTAACTTCTGATTTCATTTTTGAGAACCTAATTGTCCATTGTGTTAGTTTCAATCTTTTTTCTGTACTCATTGGTC
>RZYK01000174.1 GCA_009930355.1 Campylobacterota bacterium
ACATCTTAAACGCATACAAAAAAAATCCTAAAGCAACGGTAAATCAGATTTGCGAAGCAACAGGATATAAGAAATCAGTAGTATATAAATACAAAAAGGAGCTTAGTTGACAGCTCCTTTTTTATGCGTTATAATTTCCATAAACAGTATTGATAATATATGCCCCCTAAGAGGGCTTGTCCCTCTTTATCGTTTCCAAAATAAATTTATTTATTCTTGTATCAAAGGAGAAAGTCGGAGAGATAGGGGGAGTGTGAATTGGAGTGTTGGAATGTGTGTAAACTCGTTAGAGTTTTCCATATTTCAACACTCCAAGAGAGAGGGGGAAAGAGAGGTGACTTTCTCCTTGAGGGAAGCTCCGCAGAGCTGACCGCTCTTTTGCTCTCTTTCCCCCTCTCTTCTCGTCCGCAGACGAAACCCCACCGCAGTGGATTTCTTTTTTGCTACTTTTTTCTTTACGGTCGGACCTCAATCGGTGCGAAAAGCCAATCGGCTTTTTTCCCTTTTTCGGGGTTTGCAAAACTTTGTTTTGCTGTTCTTCTTTCGCTGATTCCGTTTGCAAACGGACAGCTCATCAGAACAACAAGCTCTGCGGAGCTTGTCTATACCCACACATTGACACAACCCAATTTTACCGTTATAATAGTTTGTGTGGGTATTATAGCAAGGAGCGTAAAAGGATAGCCTAACGGCTCTCTTTTACTCCCTTGTGGGGGCGTTGCCCCTCAACCCTATTCCTCTTTGCCTTTTGAAAAAGGCAGGCGGAAACCAAGCGAAAACTTTTATCCTCTCGCCGAGAGCAGAGGGCGAAACAAAAATGTTTCACCCTTGCCAGCAAGGATAATTTCATTTTACTTATGTCAAGGGCAGAGTATTTTTTCAAAGAAAAAATCTTCCTGCTGTTCCTTGACAACGCACAATGAAAGGACGGTGCCACAGTGGTAGAAAAATATAAGCAAGATGATACTAAGCGAAAAAGAAAAAATCAAATAGTTATTCGCTGTTCTGATGAAGAACTTGCAGAGCTTAATAAGGCAACAGAGGAAAGCGGTTTATCACGAACAGATTTTTTTCTTTCTGTTTTGCATAATGGCAGCGTTGTAATTATTGAAGATTTACAAGATATTTGTATCGAGCTGAAAAAACAAGGTATCAATCTTAATCAAGCTTTGCGTTTTGCTTACCAATACGGAGATAATTCCGACTTAATGAAAGCGGTGCAGAACTGCAACGACCTTTATGAAAAAACAAAAAATCTTGTTATTGAAACAGATAGCAAAGCAAGGAAGAAAAGGCGGTGAGTAAATGCCAATAGCAATTTGTAGAGCCTGTAAGAGCTATGCAGGTAAAGCGATAAACTATGTTACAGATGAAAAAAAAGCGGAGCGGATATACACGCACGGACTTGATGAAAGCAGGAGCTTGTCACAGCAGTTTATTGATACCGCAAAAATGTTTGACAAGGGCGAAAAATACGATGAAAGAAAATATTATCACCTTAAATTTTCTTTTGAACCGAAAGATAGAATAGAAAATGGTGGCAAGCTTAATGCGGAGCTTGCAGAGAAAATTGCAAATGAATATTTGCAAAAGCATTATAGCGGTAATGAGTATGTTTTAGCTACTCATACGGACAAGGAGCACATACACGCACACGCTATTATAAATGCCGTTAGCTTTGAGAACGGAAAGAAAATACAACATTCAAATCGTGACCTTGCTAATATGAAAGACGAAATAAACGATATTTCAGAAAAATATGAAATTAGTCGGTTTGATTGGAAACAGGCAGTAAAAGAAAAAAGGCAGAGCTTGAAACAAGAGAGAACAAAAGAACCAAAAGAACTAACACAAGCAGAGAAATATATCAAAGAGCGGTGCGGTGATGAATGGACTGCTAATAGTTGGAAAGACACCTTGCGAGAAAAGATTGATGAAGCAAAAGAAATTTGCTCAAGCCGAACGGAGCTTCAAGAATATTTGAAAGAGAATTACAGAATTGAAATGCCGAGAAATACAAAGGGAACAGTTTCTTTCAAGCACCCTGCGGTTGATGTTGTTGTCAGAGGTGCGAAATTGGGAGCTGATTATACATCAAAAGCAATAGATGAAAGTATAAATTTGAATTTAGAAAGGGGTATATCTTATGCCAAATTACGACCTACCGAAGAAACAAGTAGAACCAACAGCAAGAGAGAAGTTACAGGAGTTAAACAAAATCAGCAAAACAGAATTAGAAAACAGCCTGCTGAAAGAGAACTTAACGGAGTACACAGCTCTATTCGAGAGATTGAAGAACGAACAAAACACCTTTCTGGAACAGGCAGAGAGGAACTTAGAGAACGAGAGAGAGCAGAACAGGCAGAGCGTGAACGAATGGCAAGAGAACAGCGAGAAAAGGTTGAACGACTTGAACAACAGCGTAAGCAATTTGAGAAACAGCAACAAACAGCTCTCAGAAACCATAGAAGCCACGATAGAGGATTTGAGAGATAGAATACAGGCTGAATGTAGTCAAGAGGTTAAAAACGCATTACAGGGCAATATAAGGGCATTACAAACGAATGTTGCTGAATATGAGAAACGCATTGATGAGCTTATCAGTAAAACAGATGAGCAGATGAAAGAAGTAAACGATAAAATGCAAAAGCATTTGTGGGATTTTGAAGAAAAGAAACGAAAGTTTTTTCATTTTGATAGTGCTAAAAATATTTTCTTTTGGGCAAGTCAAGCGGTCAGCTTTGGAACTCTCGGACTTCTTGTTTATTTCCTCTTTTTTAGGGGGTAGTGAATATGGAAAAAGGAAAAACTATTAAACAAATTGCTGATGAAATTGGTGTTTCAAAGCAGGCTGTTAGAAATGAAATCGCAAAGCAAAAACTGCAAAGTAGTTTGCAGAAAAGTGAAAACCAAATTTTTGTTAATAATGCAGTAGAAATACAGATAAAATCTGCCTTTTTAGAAAGACAAAGTGCAAAGTTAAGTGAAAAGTCTTTGCAGTTTACAAGTGCAAATAAATCTGATGAAGTTTACGAACTTCGTTCTAAAGTGAAAACGCTTGAGCTTGAATTAAGATTAACGAATAAAAGCGTGCAAGAAAAAACTGGAATTTACAAAGAAGAAATAGATAGATTATGTGTAGAGCTAAAAGAAAAAGATGAACATATAAATGCCTTGATTAAGCAAATAGGAGAAGTTAACAAATTAACTTTACAGGCACAACAATTACACGGAGCTGATAAAGCGTTGGAACTTAAAGAGGCACAAGAACCGAAGCTCCTCGAGGAGCAGAAACCGAAAAAGAGGGGGTTGTTTTTTTGGAGGTAGCAAAAGATTTATATTTGAAAAAAAATGAATTTCTTGAAACCTACTGTGAGGAAGTAACACCATTTTCTTTTTATCGTGATTTGTTCCCAACAGGGAGCTTTGAACGCAAAGGACATTTTGAGGACAATAAGCCTAATGGAATACTTATAGAGTTTGAAGATGACGGAAAAGCAAAAAGAGAAACAATAACAGATGACCTCGAAGCTCTTTGTAAACCTCGAAAAGGCTTTACTATATTTTCGCCTATTTCGTATTATGGCTATCAGCGTAGCGGTATAAATGCTCGTTTTATTTATGCTATGACCTTTGACCTTGACGGAGTGGGTATGCCACAAATAAAAGATTTATTGCACCAAATGAAAAATAATGTCATACCGACAGCCACATACATTGCAAATAGCGGTAACGGATTGCATTTATACTATGTTTTCAAAGAGCCTATACCGATGTACCCACAAAATCAAAAGTACCTTAAAGCGGTAAAATATGCCCTTACAAAGCGTGTTTGGAATGGTTACACTTCAACGATTGAACAACCGCAGGTGCAGGGAGTTTTGCAAGGCTTCAGAGTGGTGGGAAGTCCGTCAAAGTTTGGTGTTGAGTACCCTGTAAGAGTATTTAGACACGGAGAACGCTTCACGCTTCAGGAGCTTATAGACTTCATTCCTGATATTGATTTTAGCGGACTTGATGAAGTCAGAGCATTAGAAAAACAATCTAAAATCAGCCTTGAGCAGGCTAAAAAGAAATACCCCGAATGGTACGAAAGGCGAATTGAAAAAGGTGAAAAGCGTGGTCGGTGGACTGTTAAGCGTGATTTATATGATTGGTGGCTTGCAAGAATACGCAAAGAAATTCAAGTCGGACACCGATATTATGGAATTATGACACTTGCTATTTATGCAAAGAAGTGCGGAATAGACGAGGACGAGCTTAGAAAGGACGCATTTAGCCTTTTAGAGCCTTATGAGGGTAAAACCATTGATGATAATAACCACTTTGAAAAACAGCATATTATAGACGCTCTGGAGCTATATAACGAGGACTATGTAACATTTCCAAGAAATGATATTGCAAAGCTCACAGGCTTGCGTATTGACTCCAACAAGAGGAACGGAAGAAAGCAAGACGTTCATCTTGAAAGAGCAAGAGCAGTACAAAACATTGACTATCCACAAGGGGAATGGAGAAATAAAGATGGTCGCCCATCAGCACGAGAGGACATCTTAAACGCATACAAAAAAAATCCTAAAGCAACGGTAAATCAGATTTGCGAAGCAACAGGATATAAGAAATCAGTAGTATATAAATACAAAAAGG
>RZYK01000175.1 GCA_009930355.1 Campylobacterota bacterium
CGATCACGTAGCTAGAATCTGACACAGTGCTTCCGTTGCCGGTGCGGCAAATACATGGGGTTACGGTGCTATGACAAATCACTTTGGTGATGTTGTTGAAAATTCTAAGTTAATTATGATGGTCGGAGCAAACTCCGCAGTCGCCAATCCAATTGGATTTAAACACTTCTTACAAGCAAAAGATAGAGGCGCGAAGTTAATCGTGGTTGATCCTATCTTTACACGCAGTGCTGCCAAAGCAGATATTTATGTACGTATTCGTCCTGGTACAGATATTGCCTTTGCGTATGGACTTTTACATGTAATCTTCAAAAATGGTTGGGAAGACAAAGATTTTATTGAACACAGAACCTATGCCATGGATAAAATTCGAGCTGAAGCTGCCAAATGGACACCTGAAGAGGCTTCTAATGTATCAGGTGCTTCTGTAGCACAAATTCTAGAAGTAGCAGAACTTTACGCAAAAACTAAACCAGCCAGTATTGCATGGTCATTGGGTATTACGCAACATTCAGTGGGTAGCTCAAACACCAGAATTCTTCCAATCCTCTCTCTTGTGACAGGCAATGCCGCACGTGCAGGTGGCGGATGTAATATTATTCGTGGTCACGATAACGTTCAAGGTGCAACCGATATGTGTAACCTTGCAGACTCCCTTCCAGGCTATTATGGTTTAGGAAAAGCAGCATGGGAATATTATGCTAAAACATGGGGTGTGAGTTTGGAGTATCTTCAAAGCCGTTTTCATCCAGAACTTGATGCCAAGGGTGAGCACAAATGGATGCATGCCAAAGGTTTCTCTTTAGCTAAATGGTGGCAAGGTGTCCTTCAAGAAGAAAAAACAACTTCTTCTGCTCCAATTCGTGTGCTTTGGGTACAAGGAACGGGTATCACTTCTATGTCTCAGCAAGTAAAAATCAAAGAGGCGATTGATAAGCTTGATATGCTTGTGGTTGCTGAGCCGTTTGTGAATGAGGCAGCAATTATCACCGATCGAAAAGATGGTATTTACATTCTTCCTGTGGCAACACAGTTTGAGTGCGAAGGAACTTTGTCTGCAACCAATCGTTCTGCACAATGGCGTACACAAGTGGTAGAACCACTGTATGAGAGTAAAGCGGATCATGAAGTGATGTTTGAATTTGCGAAAAAATTTGGCTTCTATGATGAGTTTGTCAAGGGTCTAAAAATGCACGTGGAAAAAGGCGAAGTGGTTCAATACAAAAATGACTTTGTTTGGCCAGATGATGCGGTTCGTGAAATTGCTCGTACAGTTAAGAGTATTGGTTTATCGGGTTGGACACCAGAGAGACTTCGTAAACATCAAGAAAACTGGCATATGTTTGATCCATTAACCCTTAAAGGGCGTGGTGAAATGGCAGGCGAATATTATGGGCTTCCGTGGCCATGTTGGGATGAAAAACATCCAGGATCACCCATTCTCTACGATGCATCTAAGCCTGTGAATGAAGGTGGTATGGGCTTTAGAAATCGTTTTGGGGTGGAGCACAATGGAGACAATTTGCTTGCGGATGAGACCGTAACGCTTCCAGGTCAAAAAATCAAAGGTGGTTACCCTCAAATTACCAAAGCGAATATCGAAAAAGTACTTGGAATCACGCTCTCAGAAGAAGAAAAAGCGCAAATGGGATCAAGTTGGGCGATGGATTTTAGTGGTATTATTCAAAAATATTGTCGTGAGTATGGCGTGTGTGGCTATGGAAATGCAAGAGCACGTACGATTGTGTGGGAGTTCCCAGACCCAGTACCAGTGCACAGAGAGCCTATTCACTCACCACGTTGGGATTTGGTACAAAAATACCCAGCATTGCCTGATCAAGACAATAACTTTAGGGTTGCGACACGCTTTATCTCTGAGCAAACCAAACAAGATTGGTCAAAAGAGTTTCCAACCGTGATGACCTCTATGCGTTTGGTGAATCTCTCAGGGGCTGGAATGTTAGAGCGAACCAGTAAATATCTCTCAAGCATTACCCCAGAGATGTTTGCCAATATTCATCCAGATTTAGCCTCTAAGTATGGTATTGAAGATAAGGGAATGATGTGGATTCACGCACCGCATGGGACTAAAATTAAGGTACGTGCACACTACAATCGTAGCGTAACACCAGATCGTATTTGTATGCCGTACAACTTTGCGGGTGTTATGCAGGGTGTCGATTTGAGTGCGAACTACCCAGAAGGTACTCGTCCATACACCATTGGTGAAAGTTCATGTACCGTTGTCAACTACGGGTTTGACCCGATTACCCAAATTTCAGAGTTCAACGCGGGTCTATGCCGTGTAGAGAAAGCGTAAGGAGAGCCCTATGGAAAATATCAACAGTCGTCTAAAATTTTATTGTGATACCGATAGATGTATTGAGTGTTTTGCATGTGTGGTTGCTTGCCAAAATGCGCATGAACTCCCTGTAGGTATTGCACGTCGTAAGGTCGTTACCTTAAATGATGGTGTGGAAGGCAAAGAGATGTCTATCTCCATTGCATGTATGCATTGTAGCGATGCTCCATGTTCACAAGTCTGTCCTGTGGATTGTTTTTATATCCGAGAAGATGGCATTGTGCTTCATGACAAAGAGAAGTGTATTGGATGCGGGTACTGCTTGTATGCATGTCCTTTTGGAGCGCCTCAATTTCCAAAAGATGGTGTCTTTGGTGCGAAGGGTGCGATGGACAAATGTACGATGTGTGCAGGTGGACCGCTTGAGACGAACTCTGAGCAAGAGCGTCATACCTATGGTCAAAATCGTATCTCTGAGGGAAAAATACCTGTGTGTGCGGCGATGTGTTCGACCAATGCCTTAATGATAGGAACATCAGAGAAAGTTTCTGAACTTTACCGTACACGTGTCTTAGCTCGTGGGGAAGGTAAAGAAGCCAACACCTCCTATCTTTGGAATGTTGCGTATAACAAACAAAGCAGAAAAGGGTTGACACAATGAAAAAGTACCGTGCGCTCTTAATCAGCTTGTTACTTTCGATGAGCTCTTTATATGCCATAAGCACTGGAACGTACGATGATCCTTTGTATGGAACAGCGATGATCAATGCTATTCCTCACTACTTTGCGTTTGGAGAGGTGTTTACCTTGCTCCAACGTGAGTGGTTTTGGAAAGGGTTTTTGATTGCGCTCTTTCTCGTTCCTGTTGCAGGTTCAATTCATTATATGATTATTGGACCGAAAGTGTTTTCGCATGATGGCAAGAAAATTTTTGCATTTAGCCTTATTATGCGAATCATGCACAACCTTGCGGCACTTGCGTTTCTAGTTTTAGTGCCTACAGGATTTGTCATGGCATTTGGGGATTTTTTCGGGGGTGGAACCTTCGTTCGTGTGTGTAAAAACCTTCATGGTATTGCCACACCTATTTTTGCAATCACCGTTCTTCCGATGATTATCGCATGGATTCGGGATATGATCTTTAACATGGATGATGTGAAGTGGATGATGATTGTAGGAGGCTATCTTTCCAAAGAGAAAAAGCCTATTCCTGCGGGAAAATTTAACGCAGGTCAAAAAGCGTGGTTTTGGATTGCAATGCCTGGTGGTATTGTGATGATTATAACAGGTGTATTGATGTTTTTTTTAAATAGCAATCTTTCTCCTGTAGCCACTTTTTTTGGGGTAAGTCAGATTGATTTGCTTCGTATCTCAGCCATTGTTCACAATGTCTTGGGTATGGTAGTCGCTACCTTCTTTATGGTGCACGTTTATATGGCAGCGATTGCCATTAAAGGTGCGATTCACTCTATGATTAGTGGATATAAAGAAGAAGAAGAAGTTGCTATCTTACATAGTTCTTGGTATAAAAAACTCAAAGAGCAAGGTAAAGTATAGGAACCTTAGACAAGCCCGATGGTTGTTTGGGCTTGTCTTTTTCTGTCACCAATTAGAGCATACGTTAAGTTGCTTTCCACAACAGTTTTGATTTTTTAGTAAAGACTCCATTGTTGACATGTAAAACACTTTTTATACACGCATGCTTACCTCTCTTTTACATGTAAAAACCATGGCATATTATTAACTTTAGTGCGCTACAATCTCTTTTATTGACGTTTAATAGGAGAGAAAATGGAACCTGTTTTTAAAACTACAATTACAAAAATCAAAGGAAAAGAGATATTTGAGCGAGAGGACACGTTGGTGCGTGAAATTAAGCTTGAACTTATTGTCAACGGCAATCGTGTGGGTGCAGTGATGGCAACACCTGTGGATCAAGAAGCCCTTGCGATTGGCTATTTGATGAGTGAAAATATCATTGAAAAACTGAGTGATGTCACTTCCCTTAAGCTTCTCAATGATGGCATGCGTGTAGAAATTGAAGCCAAAGTGAATGAAGAGAGTATTCATAAATTAAATGCAGAGGGCGTGGTGATTAGTGGATGCGGTAAGAGTATGACTGCAAATATTGACCCTGAGGCGATTGCAGCAAAAGTGATTCAAAGTCCTTTTACCCTCAGTGCTCATAAACTGAGTACTGAAATGAGTCAATTTTATACCGAGTGTCCTTTGTACGAGCAAACAGGCTGTGTGCATACGGCTAAACTCTTCACCGATGAGCAGACCTATTTTATT
>RZYK01000176.1 GCA_009930355.1 Campylobacterota bacterium
GAAAAAGCGGCCAATGTTGTTGGAGGAAAGGCCAATATTATGATGCGTGGAGAAAGGGTTGACGTTTTGACAAGAGACAAGGCTATTAAGATGTCAGACCCAAGAAGACCAGATAAAACAATAGATGAAGCCCTTGAAGGATCTAGGAAATCTGGAAAAGATCCAGCTATAGGCATTATTAAAGACGACTCATTTTCTGGAAGGATGCGCGAGAGACAACTTAAACGCGAATTGAAAAAACGCGGTCTTGAAGACGATGTAGATATTATTGAAATAGACCCAGAAGAATTGGAGGATGAATAAGGTGTATATTCAGATCACCGATCATTGTAATATGACATGCGCTCACTGTTGTTTTTCATGCTCTCCGCGAAAGAAAAGATTTATGACTCATGACGTATTTAAAAAAGCTCTTGAATTTGCAGATTGTTATGTGACTATTGGTGGGGGTGAACCCACTTGTCATCATGATTTCTGGAGTTTTGTTGGCTTGTCTGCTGGAAGCATGGATATTGAAAATGTTTTGGTCATTACAAACGGCAAAAGAACAAATGACGCGTTGGCTTTGTTGCGTCTTTGTGATTCTGAAGTTTTAAGTGTTGAATTGTCAATTGACGACTATCACGATCAAATTGAAGATAGGGTTAAAAAGAGATTCACTGAACATAACAGAATACGAACGGTAAGAAACATTGTTCCATCGGGCAGAGCAAAGAAGAATTATCTTTTGAATTATAATAGCTGTTGCTTCGATGATTTTTTCGTTGATCCGGTTGGCGATGTTTTTTCTTGTGGATGTAGAAAGCATAAATTCGGAAATGTATCTGATGGTATTGATATTTACAAAATACAAGAATGGTATGAAAAACATAATGTAGGATTTGGCGAATGTGTATTTATTAGGAGGTAGACAGTGGGTTATATTTTCAAGACGGTTCACACAACCAAAAAAGAGGTTATTGGTTTTCAATGCAGTAAATGTAAGAAGTTTTTCAACGCAGAAACAAACCCGTTTGAATTTCAAGAGGTTGTCCAGATAAATCTAGATTGCGGCTTTAACTCAGTATTCGGAGATGAAAACAGATATACGGCTACTTTTTGTCAACACTGCTTTAAAGATATTGCCGGACAATATTTAGAGTTGGTTGATTTTGGAGAGGACGACAAAGACTAATTGTTTAAATTTCGATTCTAAGAGGGGTTTCTTTTTAAGATGATGTTTGCATCGGATTGTCTTCTAAACCCTCTTAGAATCGATCCTGACGCGAAATTTGATAGGGTATGCACGTCTAGGACATTGCAAATGGAATGGGGATTTTAAATGGCCGAACATGTGATTTTGTTCCAAATTGCTACCACATTGATAATTGTTTCTTTATTTGGACTTTTAATTTGCGAAATAGTTTATTTGGCTTATATTTATTTTTCGATGATTTTTGATTTTGACCAAGAAACATTCGATATAAAATCTGTTGAAGATTTGTGGTCAAGTAAACTTGATAAAACAGATAAATTATTTGGGGTAGAAAATGACACCAAGACAAATTGAAATTTTGGAACAAGTAACAGCTCAAATATTAAAAAAAAAGAAGATGGACAAAGGAAAAAGACCGTATAACGTCTTTTATAGACAAAACAATTTTTGAATTGGAGGATTTATGTTAAAAAATGTTGAGGTTGGAGATAGAGTTATTGGCTATCCGTTTGGCAATGGTAAGGTTTTAGAAATAGATGAAGACCGTGGCAAATACTGTGTTATTGTTGAGTTTGAAAATTGCAGTTATGAAATTTTGTTTTCACGGAATGGGAGAAATGTTGAATGGCAACCTGTGCCGTCATGCTGGACAATTAAAAACGCTCCAGATTGGATTTGGGAATATTTCTCAAAGCCCAAGGATAAAATAAAAAGATTGCTGAGGGATGGGTTGTGGTTTTTGAAGCATGAGAGGTGATGGCTTGCAAATCAATTGAGATGGCGAGTGGCGTTGCAAAGGGTACATCAAAAAACTTCCAGTTGTAAAACCAACTGGAGAATACGAGGTAGAAGATGTTGTTTCCTAAAAGCATGGTCTATGCATTTTATACAAGCTATAGATATAGCGTACAAAGGACTGGCCAACAGTTTTATAATTTCATGCAACTTCATAAGTGCTCTGATAGAGAATTGTGTGATAAGATTTATGAACTCGATGGATCTGAATTTGATGATTTTATTCAAACTGTAATTGATTGGGATAATTAAGAGGATTTAAATGAACGCTATTGAAGAACAAGTTGAATTTTTGGATAAATTCGACTCTTACGAAGTTGATGATTATGACAATGTACTTGAGTCATCTGTTAAAATGATAAAAAGTATGCTTAATGCATTAGAATATATTTACCGCAATACTGATGATCCAAAAATCAAAAATATAATCTGGGACTCTTTAAACGGAGACTACTAATTTTTAGAAAAGTCCCGTTGGTTTTTGCTATATGTAATAGTTGCACCCATAACAGCATAAGCAATAGTGAGAAACTAAATGATGAAAAAGGCCAGATTGTTTGGAAACTGTACCAGAAAACAGAGTTTTGATATTTCTGAGGTAATGGACGCCGCAAAAGAAATACCTTATGAGAAGTTTATAAAAAATGTATCTACTGATGACTTCAATGAATTGGCTAAAAAACTTGGTTACTATGTAGGAAAGGGCAGAGATGGCTTAAAACTTAAAGATGATTGGCATGTTCGTTTTTACTCATATAGAAATGGCAATAAATATATGTGGATTATGAGGCAATCTTCTATAGAATACTTCTTTAAGAAGGACTAATTGAGATTGTCTTATTGTTGAGTCTTAATAATAGGTTTTTTAATAGCCATCATTGCGGCTTTGTAGCGATGACAAGGGGGATTAGCCAGTATGGAAATGGAATATGTAATTGATGACATTTGTTTTGTTGGTATTGGCGCGTGGTCGCCATTTTCAAATGAACCGCAATTATCTGTTTTTGCCACAAAGACAATAAATGGAGAAACACAATACTTCTATCCCAAAAACACTCCTGATAAATCATTGGGTGGATTGTCCGTAGAAGAATACAAACAATCTAAAAAGTGTGGCCTATTGGAAATAGCCAAGCCATCACAAATATTGAGGGCGATGGCCTTCTTCCATAAAGAATTGAATAAAATTAAGGGGTTTTAATTGTATGGATTTGGAGTCTAAAAATATATGGGTCGTTGGCGACATACACGCAGAATGGCCCAAATTTAATAAATGGCTATCAAGAAAAAATTACCCAGATATTGTTTTGCAGGTTGGTGATTTTGGATGGTGGCCGCATTATCACAATAGGCAAGGTTTGTCTGGTAAAAAGTTTTTTGACCAATATGGAATAAGAAATAAAACAACTAAAATATTCTGGTGTGATGGAAATCATGAGAATCATGACGACCTACAGGCACTTGTTAAAAAACATGGCATAACTCCAATTGAGGTTATGCCTAATGTTTTTTATTGTCCAAGAGGTTCTACAATTTCTATTAATGGCAAAAACATTCTATTTTTTGGAGGTGCATCATCAATAGATAAAGAAATGAGAATCCCTGGGGATTCGTGGTGGCCTGGTGAAAATATTTCTCAGAGAGATATGGCAAGTCTTCCAGATATGGAAATCCACACTGTCGTTTCGCACACATGCCCGTCAAAGTTCACCAAATTTTTTAATAAGAGAAATTTTCAGCATGATTCTAATGCTTTGGCATTAAATCAAATATTTGATTTATATAAGCCACATAGGTGGTATTTCGGACATTACCATTTATTTGATCTAAGTTCATGTGGACAATGTAATTTTACCTGTCTATCAAATATTGAAGGGGAAGAGATTTTCTCCAGACAAATAACATTTTAACAATTGTGGTTAGTATATTGAATATATATAAATGGAGTTTAATGTGAAATCTATAATCAATGAATATTGCGCTTATACACCATACGCATCCGAAATTGGAGATGCAGCATACGACTATGGATCAGAGGTTGCAAAGAAAGCTTTTGAAGATGGCAAAAACTCATACGAGGTTATGTGCATTGTTGTAGATAATATAATGTCCGCCTTTGCGGTACAGAGGGCAACGTATGGCATGAAGGTTCGTAAGGGAAAAGAACAAAATGGGCAATTATGAGAAAACTTAATCACTATTATAATTTGGAATTGGGATCGCAAATGGAGGCAGAAGGATGTCATGCTTTTTGCGCTTCGTATGAAAACGTTAAGAGGATTGAAAACCAGAGCAATGAGCAAGAATTAATGCTAGAATATAGATTTTGAATTTTGTAAATCAGAAGATGAACATAAATGACCGCAAAGCGTTACTGCAAAGACTGCTACCACGCCGAACACTAGAACGGATCGTTTCGGCGTCCCGTGTTAACCCACTGGTTATGTGATTTTTGGAGGTTGCACCATGAGACATTATCAAAACACGTTGACAGGTGAGGTGGTTAGTGAGGACGAGTACAGCTACGCAGCAGC
>RZYK01000177.1 GCA_009930355.1 Campylobacterota bacterium
CTTTGCTAACCATCTCCTCAAGAGCCATTTGTGCTGTTGCTAGAATTGTTTTGGAATCATCCACCAAAATAACTCGTTTACTCACGGAAACTCCTTTAAGTTAAGGATAATTTATTTGCATGTATATGAAATATAACAGAAAAAATATTAAAAAGAGTTAACGAGGAATTACTTTTGCTTTATGAGCATTATCAGGAAAGGAGTGTGTCATGCGGTTACATATTATGCCTCACTGTATTATTATTCGTGTCGCTGAAAATTCGCCGTTCTCTTTACATGTAAAAACATTTTTAAGTGAAAATCTCAGTCGTTCCTTCTGGGTAAATGAGACGCTTATCAATATTTGTACCCCTTTTGAAACCCAAAAAAGGCAAGCATTCTTGACCAAACTTTACTACACCTGTGCCAACATATCACGCACGCACGATGCTTCGTTTTTAAAGAAACTGCTCCTTGCATGCCATAAACCCATTAAACTTATGCACACAAAACGCACCCCCTCACCCACGCCAAAACATGATGCACACTCCAAAAACCCTTACCGCCTTCTTAAAGCACACCCAGATGAAAGCCTACACACCATTCGGAAAAAATACCTCCAACTTGCTAAAGAGTTTCACCCCGATACACTCGTCGATGAAAATCCCTTCATGCGCCAACGCCACACCGAAATGTTTCAACACATTCAAGAGGCTTACGCAACCATAAAAGCAGAAAAAATCAAAGAAAATGTGGCATAAAAACCATTTTTTAAGGTTTGCTTGGTAAAATGCTTTTCTTCTTTTGGGGTGTTAGCTCAGCTGGGAGAGCGCAACGCTGGCAGCGTTGAGGTCAGGGGTTCGATCCCCCTACACTCCACCATTTCCTAAGCCATTTTCTCTACTGTTCCATGATTTGTTCCATAAAGTTTGATACTTCTATCAATCCTTAATTCTTCAGATGCAATGAAACCACCATAAGTTGTTAAAACCATTTTAGAATTTGAATGTCCTAACATTTTAGCAACTGTTAAAACACTCACCTGCCCACTTCTTAGCATTGCTGTTGCAAAAGTATGACGAGTATTATATAACTTGCGATAACGAACTTTTGAACGAGTGATGACTCTTTTCCACTTAGTCTTTAAAGCTGTTGCATCGGAATAATGTGTACCTGTTGTTTCACTTGAAAACAAATACAAACTCTTCTTTTGCATAGCTATTCTGATTTGGTCTTGAAGATAAGGCATACACGCTTCAAGTATAGGGATTTTCCTAATACTCTTTTGCGTTTTAGGGGTAGTTGGTTCTTTGGAGTTTCTGCTAACTGCTCGTTTAACACTAATGGTTGTTTCATCAATGTCAGAGAGCATCAATCCCAAAATTTCACCCGTTCGCATACCCGTATTCAAAGCGATACCGAGATAATTTTTAAATTCTCCCTCACTCGCATCTAAAATATGTTTGACTTCATCTTCACTAAATGGTTCTGCTTCCACAGGCTCATACGCACCAACCGAAATATCATTAACGATATTTTTTGCCAGCGCTTCATCATCATACGCCACACCAAAGATACCTTTTAAAGCCACTAAATAGTTTTTTTTCGAGATATTTTTAATCTTGAAACTATTTAGCCTCTCTTTAATGGATAACTTCGTAATAGTGTCAATTCGTTTATTACCGAAAGCCTCATTGATGGCTTCAACACGTCTCATTATTTCAGGATAACTTTTTGCATTTGCTTTGAGTGAAAGATACTTTTCACTGTAATACGCCAATGTTTTAGCTACCCTTTTATATTCTCCCGAATAGATTTTGCGCTCTAACTCAGGAAATATATGCTTTTTGGCAAATGTACGATTTGCCTTAGTATCTTCAAGTTTAAGCGATTTACTCACTTCTTTACCGTCGATAAAAAAACGAACGTACAATTTGCCTTCTCTACTTCGTAGATAAATCATTTGTGACCTTTCTCACAAATCGGCACTAAATACTAGCCAAAATATCATCAACAATGCTTGAAGCTAGTCTATTAGGTGCACCTTTCATCCATTGTGTCAGTTGTTCACTATCAAACCGTACAATTCCCTCACGCTTGAAGAAATGAACACCACATACCAATGAGCCTCTTTGCTTGTAACGTTTGAGCGTTTCATCGGAGATTTTGAGAAATTCTGCCGCTTCTTTTTGTGTTAAAAAATGGCTCATTTTGGCTCCTCAAAATGAAACTCATTAGCTCTACGATTAATCAATTTGCGCCTTATGGCTTCTTCATATGCAAGTTTGTACTGCTTATGCGTAAGATCAGAGATATTCTCTCTTTGAATCTCATTTTCTAGCTTACTCACATGATACACAAGTGCAACATCATCCATTTGTGTTACAGAGAGCGGTAACTTAGCATCTTTTAATTCACCGCATTGTAGTTTGTAGTGTTGTGCGTTACCTGACATATCCACAATTTCGACAGGGATAGACTTTTCACGTTCATAAAATGGCATGACTTTATTCGTATCTTTCACAAAGCGTTCTAAATTTTCAACCAATGTTTTTTCATTGATAAAAAGACAATTCAAATACGCTTTTTTCATCAAAGCATTAAAATCCGTTTGGAAACGTTCATAATCGTAAAGATATTCAATGCGCTTGATACGCTTCATATCCGTTTGAATTTGCAAAAACTCTTTCGCATCAAATTGTTCTTTGATCTGTTCCCAAATAGGCAATGTTTGCGCTCTATGTTTGTTGTTATGCTCAATTCCATTTTCTGATATGCTTGATGTATCAATAAGTCGTATCTCATCCATCGCACTCTTAAAAAGGTTATTGACATTAAGAAACAAATCATCCACCGTTTGAATACCAAAAGCTTTTAAATGAGGTCTATGCATTTGAAACTCTACGTTAAAAATCGGAGCTTCTAAATCAAAGCCATAATTGGCTAAGTATTCACGCATTAGCTCCTCTTTTTTAGATTTTTTCATCTCTAATGTTTTGTTATAGAGCCTTAACATGAACGGAGGCTTACCCACATAAAGCGTTTGAATGGTTGTTGCATCACCAATTTCTGAGATAGTGGCATAATTCTTCTTTCTCGTCACAAACATAGAGCGATCCACAAATGAGAAATCGTATTGCACAAAGGCGTTAATATCTGCTCGAATGATTGGCTTTAATCCTGTTGTATAGCCTTCTAAAATAGAATCAATATAGTCAAGCATGGAAGTAATGCCAAGAGTATAAATCCCTTTCCCTTGCAACTGCACACGAATATCATGCAAACGACGCTGTTTTTGCTTATCTTTAAAACCTATTTTGAAAAACTCATTATGATCTCTAAACCAATAATACCCTTCTGCAAAGCCTAAGTAGTTAAACGTAGTATCTGCAATCGTGACAAGAAGATCATGTGGCTGATACCTCATTTCATTTCGAGCAAAACGATCTTTTTGATCTTCTAATTGCTCAACTATATCTATAAAGAGTTCATCATATTCCAATGAGCTTTCATAATGAAAATACAAACTATCGACACCTGATGTCATAGGGAGTGGATTATTTTCCATAAGACATCCCTTTTAAACTATACTTTTTACCTCCATGACGTTTACCATCGAGTATTACCAAAAAACCTACTCGATGAACTGCCTCTTGTGCAATCGCCACAGGGGCACAGCCCCTTGATGCTCTTGCATCGAGGCATTTTATAAGAGACTTCGTCTCACCTTTTTGACTTAACATTCCTTTGACATTTGAAGTTGTCATCTTTTTTCCTTTTCAGGATATGCGCATATCTCTTTTATGAATTTTCTTTCACGTAAAAGATGATGTAAGTATGAATGTTAAGATGGTTTTTGGGAAGAGTTTTTAGTGGCTAATTTGGTTAGAGGCTTGGTTAATTTGGTCAAAATGGTGAAAAAAAGGTATTTTAGGATTAATAAGGGCTTTTTATAAATTGCCTTTGCTAAAAATAAGAAAGGTTTTTTTTGAGCTTGTTGAAGTAACAACTGATTTGATGAGTTAGGATGAACTGCATAATGTTTATAAAATTCACCAAGCATTTTATAAATAATTTGTTCATTGTTCACTAGTTCTTCAGAGTTCTTGAATGCTCTATTCACATGATCTGTTTGCGAATACTTTGGAATAACATCTTTTCTTTCAATTAAGTAGTTAAGATAAGATTGCACTTGTGCAATATGCTCTTCCTTATAAAAACTTCCATTAGCACCCGTATAAAACTGAAAGATAGGTAACTCATTATAAATACCCGCACAGTAAATAGGATATTTTTCAAAATAATCTACCCGTAAACGAGATGGAAGATCTACTTTATCAAAATGCGAATTGATAACAACTTCTATAAATTTTACCGCTTCATGTTTATCACATTTTTCACAGTCTACAAGCAGTGTATAAAGAGGGAGTGTTCAAAAATCTGTGTCAGCATCGAGTAGTTCCTAAAATTGTATCATAAATTTAAAGCCTTATTGAGTCTGCCCTCGAAATAAATCGAGAGT
>RZYK01000178.1 GCA_009930355.1 Campylobacterota bacterium
CCTCTGGTTTTTACCAAACCTTTTGCGACTCTTTCTTGATACACTTCATCATCTTTTAACTCTTTACCTAAAAAGTTAGCAACAAACGCTGCACACATACATGCAAGAAAAGATGAAGGAATACACACCGCAAGTAAATCCAAATAACCTACACCGTGTTTTTCTAACGCACCACTTAAAAAGACAACTGCTGCTGAAATTGGAGAAGCAGTAATCGCAATTTGAGACGCAACAACAGCGATACTTAAAGGACGAGATGGGCGAATACCTTGCTCTTTTGCTACTTCTGCAATAACAGGAAGCGTAGAGAATGCGGTATGACCAGTTCCAGCAAAAAATGTCATAATGTAAGTAACCACAGGGGCTAAAAACGTAATTTGTTTAGGGTTTTTACGAAGAATTTTCTCCGCAATGCTGACCATATAATCAAGCCCACCTGCCACTTGCATTGCCGCAATCGCTGCAATAACAGACATAATGATTAAGATAACATCGATAGGAATTGATCCTAATTTTAAACCCATACCAAGCGTTAGGACTAAAACACCCAACCCTCCAGCATAACCGATAGCAATGCTACCGAGTCTTGCACCAAAAAAGATGGCGGCAAGAACAACAATGACTTCTAACCATAACATGGTAACTCCTTGTACTAAGTTTATGAACTCCTCTAATAGCTTCAAAAGCGATTAGAGCAATTGGGTGCCACATAAGGGCGGTAAAAGGAAGAAGGTGTGTGAGCACCGCTTCTTATGTGGCACGGAAAAAGGCTAAAAGGCTATTTATTTTTTATCGTATGTACGTGGTTTAATCATATTTTCTGGCTTAATGATGTCATCAAGCTCATCTTTAGCCAAAAGACCACGAGCAAGAACGATGTCATAGACTGAACCGCCTGTCTCTAATGCTTCTTTAGCTACTGAAGTTGAGTTCTCATAACCGATAAATGGATTAAGAGCGGTTACAAGACCGATGCTGTTAAGAACAAGTGACTTACATCTCTCAGGATTTGCTGTGATGCCATCAACACATGTATACGCTAAGGTCTCAAACGCATTTCTCATCATGTTGATAGAGCTAAAAAGGTTGTAAGCAATAACGGGTTCAAACACATTAAGTTGAAGCTGACCACCTTCGCACGCCAATGTCACAGCGATGTCTGTACCAATCACTTGGAAACATACTTGGTTAACCACCTCAGGAATAACAGGGTTAACTTTACCTGGCATAATCGAACTGCCTGGTTGCATTGCAGGAAGGTTAATTTCGCCAAAACCTGTTCTAGGGCCTGAACTTAAAAGTCGAAGGTCGTTACAAATTTTTGACATTTTGGTAGCAACACGTTTAAGAACACCAGAGATTTGTACATAAGCACCTGTATCTTGGGTTGCTTCAACAAGATCACCCGCAGTTACAAACGGACGACCTGTGACTTCTTGTAATTTAGCTTCAACCATTTTTGAATAATCAGGGTGTGAGTTAATACCTGTACCAATCGCTGTTGCACCTAAGTTCATCTCACGAACGAGTTGTTGCGCTTCAATGACACGTTGAATGTCTTCGCCAATCATAACCGCATAGGTTCTGAATTCTTGCTCTAGGGTCATAGGAACCGCATCTTGAAGTTGTGTACGTCCCATTTTGATGATGTCTTTAAACTCAACCGCTTTGTTTGCAAATGAGCTTTTGATGATTTTCATAGACTCAGTAAGTTCACCTAATTTTTCATAAAGCGCTACACGAAGCGCTGTTGGGTAAGCATCATTAGTTGATTGAGAAAGGTTAACATCGTTGTTTGGGTGTAAAAATTTGTATTCACCTTTTTGGTGACCCATTTTTTCCAAACCAATGTTTGCGATAACTTCGTTTGCGTTCATATTGGTTGATGTACCTGCTCCACCTTGGAACATGTCTACAACAAATTGGTCATGGTATTTGCCTGCAATGATTTCATCACATGCTTCACAAATCACATTTTTTTTAGCTTCAGCAAGAAGTCCTAATTCGAAGTTTGCTAAAGCTGCTGCTTTTTTGACTTTTGCTAGCGATACAATAAACGTAGGGAAGCTTGAAAGTGTAATACCTGTAATATGAAAGTTCTCAGCCGCACGTGCTGTTTGAACGCCATAATAACATTCGTTAGATATTTCTTTATCACCGATTAAATCGTGTTCCATTCTGGTTGACATTTTGTCTCCTTAAAAAGTTAAACATGGTGGAAGTTTAAACCTCTAAAGGGATTTGAAAATGACTTTTTGGGATTTTTTTTAAAAAAAGCTTGAAAGAAGAGAATTAATTAAAATATATAAAATTTTAAGGAAAAATGTTTTACATGTAAAGAGGGAAAAATCCCTCTTTGTTTAAAGTTTTACAAATTTACTCTTTTCAGAGAGCCCAAAATTACGTGGTTTTATCATGTTTTCGGGTTGAATAATATCATCGAGTTCGCCTTTTTCCAATAAGCCTTTTTCTAAGACAATATCATACACCGAGCGTCCACTCTCTAGCGCTTCTTTGGCTACTATCGTAGAGTTTTCATACCCAATAAAAGGATTAAGTGCGGTCACTAAGCCAATGCTGTTTAAAACCAGCGATTTACATCGCTCAGGATTGGCGGTAATGCCATCCACGCAAGTGTACGCTAAGGTTTCAAAGGCATTTTTCATCATGTTGATGGAGTTGAAAAGGTTGTAGGCAATAAGCGGTTCAAAGACGTTGAGCTGAAGCTGTCCGCCCTCGCACGCCAATGTTACAGCGATGTCGGTACCAATCACTTGAAAGCAGACTTGATTGACCACTTCAGGGATAACAGGATTGACTTTACCAGGCATAATGGAGCTTCCTGGTTGCATCGCAGGCAGGTTAATCTCTCCAAAACCTGTTCTTGGGCCTGAGCTTAAAAGCCTTAAGTCGTTACAAATCTTGGACATCTTCGTCGCCACGCGTTTTAAAACACCTGAAATTTGCACGTACGCACCTGTATCTTGGGTCGCTTCAATCAAATCACCCGCTGTGACAAAAGGACGACCTGTGACCTCTTGTAATTTTCGCTCAACGGTTGTGGCATAATCAGGATGAGCGTTAATGCCCGTACCAATCGCCGTAGCGCCCATGTTAATCTCTCGTACCAACTGTCTGGCCTCATGCACCCTTTGAATGTCCTCACCAATCATTACCGAGTAGGTACGAAACTCTTGCTCTAAGGTCATAGGTACGGCATCTTGCAGTTGGGTGCGACCCATTTTGATGATGTCTTTAAACTGAGCTGATTTGCGAGAAAAAGAGCTTTGGATGATTTTCATCGACTCACCCAGTTCGCCTAGTTTTTCATACAAAGCGACACGAAGAGCGGTGGGATAAGCATCGTTGGTCGATTGGGAGAGGTTGACATCGTTGTTAGGATGCAAGTATTTGTACTCACCCTTTTGATGTCCCATCAGCTCTAAGCCAATGTTAGCAATGACTTCATTGGCGTTCATGTTAGTAGAAGTACCTGCGCCTCCTTGAATCATATCGACCACGAATTGGTCATGATAGCGCCCTAAAATTAACAAATCACACGCCTCGACAATGGCGTTTTTTTTCGCTTCTGAGAGAAGCTCTAACTCGTAGTTTGCCAAAGCGGCTGCTTTTTTAACTTTAGCGATGGATTCGATAAATGTGGGAAATTTTGAGAGGGTTACCCCCGTGATGTGAAAATTCTCTGCCGCACGGGCGGTTTGAACACCATAATAACACTCGTTTGATATCTCTTTATCGCCGATTAAATCATGTTCGATGCGAGTTGACATGGTTGGACTCCTTGAGCAAATATAGTAGCTCTATTATAGACGGAGTTTGTACAAAATAATCTTTACATGTAAAACTTATTTTTTGGTAATGCCCACCTTTTGAGGGCGAATACTCAAATCGGTAATGACCCCGTTTACATGTAACACATCCCACACGCTTTGAGCGATGGTTTCAGGGAGCAGATGGGTTGATTCATCCTCGCTGGGCTTAAAATGCAATGCGTCAAAAAAAGGCGTTTGGGTCATGTCAGGGTTGATGGAGGTCACTCTCACACCGCTTTTTCGCACCTCTTCAAAGAGACAATGCCCAAAGTCTCGAAGCCCACTTTTGGTGGCGGTGTAGAGGGCGGAGTATTTGGCGTGGCGAGTCGCTTCGATGGAGGTGATGTTAATGATATGACCGCTTTGTTTTTGCAAGGAGCGCAAACATAAAGAGCTTAAAATAATAGGAGCGGTAAGGTTGATATCAATGAGGTTTTTGATTTTGGAGGGGCTGATGCTCTCGTGCGGATCAAACAGTCCTACTCCCGCACAGTTGATGAGCACATCGACCTCATGGGTTTTTAGCCACGCTTTCACATCACGCTCCAGCGTTTGCTCATCTCGCAAATCACAGACAATCTCCGCATCGTTTCGCCCGATATTAAAGACTTCATATTCCTTACATGTAAGAATGTTTCTTATCGCTTTGCCAATACCACTG
>RZYK01000017.1 GCA_009930355.1 Campylobacterota bacterium
CTCTTCTTTGGTATTGACCCACTCCATTAGCCCTTGGTCAATTTGGTATTTGTCATAGTGGCTGATAAAACTGCGTGTAGAGATGGTAGGCGTTCCAAAGTAGCACGCCTCAGTGTTAAGCGTTCCACCGCCTCCGATAAACAAATCCGCATAGGCTAAGAGATGCTGAATGACCACTTTTTCTTCCAACACACTCACAAAAGGAAACTGCGCTTTGAGATATGCACTCTCATAACGAGGAATGATAACAATATTTGCCCCTGTTTGTGTAGCAATCTCTTGCATCGCATCGTACAAAATAGGGTAGTGTTTATCGACGTAACTTGCCTTATACTCTTCTTCACGAATCACAATCAACGGTTTTGTCAAATCCAAACCATAGGGAGCTAAAATCGCTTCAAGACTTTTCATATGAGGCTTAAACTCTTTGAGCCAAATCACAGGGTCGATAAATCCGTAAGAAAAAATCTGCTCATCATCAAGCGAAAAACGCTTAAAAATATCATCAGGCACGACAAAAGGCTTAATCACACGGTTGGAAAGTGGCAAGGTTAAGCGTGCTTGAGGAAGCGCTTTTTTGAAGTTTTCTTTGTGGTCTGAGAGGGGAATATCGTAAAAATTAATCACAGGAATGCCCAGTCCAAAGGCGACACGGTTGGCATCAACGGAGCACAGACAGACCAAACGGTCGATATTGTACAAGCTCACAAACTCCATCAATGCTTTTTGACGCTCAATGGACGCATGCAATTTATCTCTCAAGCATGCCCCACCAAATTCCCCACGGTTGGTAAAAGGGATGTTGTGTAAACGCAATAATTCAACCACTTCACTGTAGCCTTCTCCCTCACGAGCGGTAATAAGTGTCTTACGCCCTTTTTTCTCGATATATTTTATAATCGGAATAAAAAAAAGCACCGATTTTGGAGTCACCAAATCAAACCAAATCATTCATCTCTCCTTGAACAAAGCATATTCCTAATTTTTTCATATCCACACACGATTCAAAAAAAGAATCTTTACAAATCTTCTCCCATGCCTCTTGCATACCCTGAGACCATGAAATATCATCAAAAACCACTACCGCTTTTGAACTCAAATAAGGTTTAAGCATCTCCAAATAGCGCACCGTTGCCTCTTTATCATGATGACCATCGATAAATGCAAAATCAATCTGCAAAGGTGCTTGTAAAAGGGTCGGTAAAACATCTTGAAAACGCCCAATATACTGCGTGATGTTTTCGCACCCTGCTTCTTTTATATTCTCTTTTGCCAAAGCGGCAACGTTAGGATCACCTTCAAGGGTATAAATATGTGAATCACTGCACGCTTTTGCCATATAAATCGCTGAAAAACCACAACACGTTCCAAGCTCTAAAACCTTTTTGGGACGATGTTTTTGAACCAAAGAATAAAGCCTCTGTGCCCATTCACCCTTTAAGCCAATGGATGAAAGTTGTGCGATGGTGGTCTCTTTTGGAACCCCTTGATACATCTGCTCATGACTTCGTGTCGCCTCAGGATCGCCTGCACCATAATCCACAAGAGCAATGAGCGTATCTTGTGCTTTTCGCTTCGTCCGAATGGCTTCAATGGCTTCAAAAATGGTATGGTCACGAGATGTAAATAGCATGCTTATCCTTATAAATAAAACTGATTATACCATCTGCAAAAAAGATACAGTGACCAAACATGCTGTTTAAACCGTCCCTCTTTGCCTTCATGGTATAAAAATGTCACAAATGTAGGGTCAAATAAACCACTGTGATGGCTTACATGTAACATTAATTTTAAAATTTCATCGCCATATTCAGCATACAACCACTCAATAAAGGGTGAACTAAACCCTTTTTTCTTGCGCTCAATGATAGAAGAGGGGATATACTTTTGAGCAATTTGTTTTAAGAGGTATTTGTTGGTATTTCCCGCCCTCAAAGCAGGAGGCAGCGCAAGGCAATAATCCACCAAACGATAATCCAAAAAGGGTGCTCGAAGCTCTAAAGAGTGTGCCATAGACATACGGTCAATCTTGCTCATAAGCACCTCAGCAACCCAAATCTTAAAATCAATCGTACTCATCCATAAAAAAGGATTCTTATCAATAGCAACGCGTGTGCGTACATCCTTCGTTTCTACACCGCAGAGTGCATCAAACTGGCGTTTTGTGAAGGTTTCACCCCCACTGTAAAAGGGATGCTCATCAGAGCTAATACGCCGTAAAGACTCCCAATTACGAGACCAATTGGGATTGCGTTCTAAGTAGTTTTTTAAGAGCATCTTACTGGGTGCTGAAAGCTCAGAATGCATTTGATAATATTTTGCCATCTCAAAGTAGTTATCGTACCCCAAAAAGATTTCATCACTTCCCTCGCCGCTCAAGCAGACTTTAATACCTGCTTCATGCACCATTTGTGAGAGCAGATACGTCGGCATACATGCTGTATCGCTCATCGGTTCATCCAAATGGCTTAGCGTATTTTCAATAGCGTCAATATAGGTTTTTTTGTTAATGCGAAGCTCATGATGCTGTGAACCAATGTGTACCGATGCCTCTTTGGCTTGAGTGAGTTCATCGTAATGCAAATGCTCATCATACCCAATGGAAAAAGTATTGATTTTTGTGCCCGAGACTTTCGTATAAATAGCACTCACCAATGAAGAATCAATACCTCCAGAAAGCAGCGAAGCCACCTCAACATCGCCCACCAAACGCTTTTGCACGGCATCTAAAAGCAATGTTTCTATGTTTTGAAGTGCTTCTTTTTCGCTGACATGTAAAAGTGCTTTTGCTCCAACCTCGTAGTAGCGTTTACATGTAAACGTTCCTTTTGAAAAGGTTGCATACATACCCGCTTCAAGCTTATGAATTCCCTCATAAAACGTGTGGGGTGGCAGGGTGCTTTGAAAGGCAAAATAGTTTTGAAACCCTTGCTGATTCATATCAGGCGTTGTTCCTAAGAGCTCTAAAATCGCCTTTATTTCACTGGAGACTATCAAGCCTTTGCTTTGGCTAAAGTACAAAGGTTTCTTCCCAAAACGATCTCGTGCCATAAAAAGCTCATCTTTGAGCCTATCGTAAAGGCAAAAAGCAAACATACCATTAAGACGTGAGAGCATGGCATGACCCAATTTTTCATAGAGCTTTATGAGCACTTCCGTGTCGCTGGTGGTTTTACATGTAAGGCTATACTCTTTTTTTAATTCTTCAAAATTGTAAATCTCCCCATTAAACACCAACGCATACCGCGCATCAACCATTGGCTGATTGGATCGTGCATCAAGATCTATGATAGCAAGCCTTGTATGCCCCATAAGAACATCTTTTTCCCCCCATATTCCCATTGCATCAGGTCCACGGTGGGAGAGTGTACACAGCGCTTTTTCAAAGGTTTTTTTGTTATGATTGCCAATGGCTGTTAAAATTCCGCACACGATTGATCTTCCTTTTTCGCAACAGTTTCTATAAGCTCTCTCCAACGCTTTTGACACATCTCTTGAGAATACTTTTGAATAATACATTGGGCATTTTTTTGCAATGTTTTTCTTAGTATCGGCTCTTTTTCCAAGCGTACTAAAGCCTTTGAAAGCTCTTTTATATCGCCTTTTTCTATAAATAAAACAGCCTCTTTGCCATCAAATTCTCTCCATGATGGCTCAAACTTGTACGCCACAACCGCACACCCAAGGCTTAATGCTTCCAATAAAGCATTTGGCATTCCCTCATAGTAGGATGAAAAGATAAACCCCTTGCATTTTCGCATGTATTTATAGGGATTTTCGTCAAATCCCATAAAAAAAATACGCTTTTGCAAACCGTAGTTTCCAACCAACGCTTCTAGCTTAGCTCTGTCTTTTCCATCCCCCACAAACACCAGTGCGCTTTGAAGCTCTTTTGCCACACTTTTGTATGCCTCTACGACTTCATGTTGTGCTTTTTGAGCGGTATCAAACCGTCCTACATGTAAAAAGAATTCGTCGTTTAATGCACACGCGTCTTGTGAGAGTGTTTGAAGTTTTTTAAGCTCTATCCCGTTCGCAATGGTCTTAGCACGTATCCCAAGTTTTGCCAACTCCTCTTTGACGCCATCACTGACGGATACCACACATTCAGCTTTTGGGTAGAGCTTTTGCATCGTTGTTTTGTAAAAAGAAGGGGGCAAAAGATGAATCAAGCGATTTTTATAGCCATACTCCAAACTCACCCGTGAAGAGACAATGGCTTTCATTCCTTTTTTAAGAGCGTTAAGTGTGCAAAGATTATTGTAATCCTCAAAAGAAACCACAACATCAAACACATGACTTTCAAAAAGGTGTGCAAGTTCTTTGCTTCTCGCATCAAAAAGCACTTCGCCTATGTTTTGAAGTTCCTCTTCTGTTTTATTGTCCAGTTCCAAAGCATGTGGTGAAAGGGTATAGACGGTTATTGTAGAATCCAAATGATAGGAAAAAGGTTTATCTTCAAATAAAATAAGAGTGACCTTATGGGTTGAAGAGAGTGCATTTGCAAGCAATGAAACATTTTTTTGCACACCACCAAGACAGAGATTGTGGGTAGTGAATGCTATATTTTTCATACTTTTTTTCTAGCTATTACAAAGAAATTTGGTGAAAAATGTTTCGCAGGGATAAGATCTACAATCAACCCAAAAACATTGTTACATGTAAAGATCGTCAAGATAAAAGGAAGCAACACGCTATTGCGAAGAGAGCGCATGCAGGCTAGTCTTTCCCATATAAAACCGTTGATGATAGAAAAAAGAGTGGTTCCAAGATAGCCTTGATAATGCCACTCAAGCACTTCTAATTCATACTTTTGAAGAAGCATTTTTAAGCCATATTCACTAAAACGATGATAATCATAGGGCGTTGCATGTGCTTGATATATAAAAGGAACGGAAAGCAACATCACACCCTCTTTTTTAAGTATGCGAACAGCCTCATTTAAAGCTTTTTCATACTCAAAAACATGTTCTAACACCTGTGTCATCACAACGGTATCTATACTTAAATCTTCAAAAGGTAAAGCAGTAGCCTCCGCAACGATAAAGCTAGTGCTTGAATCTTTAAACATATGCTCATGTGTTTTTTCGCTATCAGTAATAATATAATTCTCACAATTACTTTCAAGGTACTTTTTATAAGGAGCTTTCCCCGCACCGATGTCCAAACAAATCCCTTTAGCATACGCTTTTGCTTTGTGCATCGAGTGCTTCATTTGCCTCCAATTAAGATAAAAGCCATCGGTAATGTACACATCTGGCGCTCTATTTACCCCTGTTAGAAATGGAATAATCGTGTAAGAAATAAAAGAATTAAATTTTATTCTCACGCTTAAAGCCTTTCATTCCCAAAATGTAATGACACGGTGCAATTTCTTCAAACCCTTCTTCACTAAACCATCGATACACCTCATCAACATAATGTCGATTGATGTAAGTTGGACTATAAAGATCATACGTATTTAATGCTCTCACATGACGGTCGTTGTCCATCGCAATGGGAAATGTTTCTCTAAAAGCATGCCCTATAAAAGGAATTTTGTAGAGATAATAAAGCCATGAAGCAATCATAGAAAAACGATACAGCGCCATCGGCGACATTTTAGACGTAAAAAGCTTTCGAATACGATCTTGATTCACACTCTTTTTTAACCAATACGCTCCATACAACCAAATACTCAAAAGCCCTTTAGGCTTCACAAAAGGGGCAATGGCTTGAAATGCTTTGTGTGTATCTGGCGTATGGTGCAAGACACCCAAAGAATACACCACATCAAAACTCTTTTTTCGTAAAGGAAGATTGAAAAGATTGGCTTGAATGATCGTTACATTGTCCAAATGCCCTACGTTTTCATAAGCAGCGTCCACGGCACGACTCAAATCGACACCGATGATGTGTTTGGCATTAAATTCTCTTGCACTTATATCCAAATAAGGCCCAGCCCCACACCCAATTTCAAGAACCTCTTTGCTTTCAATATCTTCTTTGATAAGTCCCATGTATTGATGCATTTCATCTTTTGACATCAACGGCCTTGTATTTTTTACATCTTTAAAAAGATGCCACTCTTCACCAAATGAAGCAACATATTCTTGATCATCTACAAAACGAGGAATAAAATGATGAATTTTAAACGATGTTTGACACGATGAACAAAAAAGTCTTCCTTCTTTAATGCGACCACTCTCTTCAACAACATCTTGAAGCTCAAAATTATTCTGGCAAGTAGGGCATACCAAATACTCTAATGCTTTTTTATGCATAAAATCGTCCTTTAAATCCTTGCTCATCTTTAATATAGAGCAAATTAAATACTTTACATAAACCTAAAAACATCCCCATTTTCATAACCACACTAACAAAACTAGAGGATTTTAATTACAAACTTTCAAATATTAAATGCCATACAAAGTCGTTCATCTAAATTATGATGATCAAATGTTTCAACCCTTTGTCTTGCCATTTTTGCTAATGTATCACCAAGATCAGGATTGCAAAGTAGCTTTTCGAGTGCAATAACCATCTCTTCTAAATTATAAGGATCGCATAAAAGTCCATTTTCTTCATGTGTTATAAACTCTTTTATAGGGGCAATAGCACTTGCAACAATAGGTTTTTGTAACACTGCAGCCTCTAAAAGGGAATTTGGAAATCCTTCCGAAATAGAAGGATGCACAAAGATATCTGCACGCAAAAGATATGGGTAAACATTTTTCTTATTCCCAAGTAAAAATACACTTTTACTTAGATCAAGTGATACTATCATCTCTTCAAGAACTTGCCGCATCCCCCCTTCACCAATAATCAATAATTTAATAGGTTGATGATAACGTTTTTGTAAAATTTTAAATGCCTTCAAAAGCATAGGATAATTCTTCTCATAACTCAAACGCCCTATAGCAAGAATCGTTTGATTTTCAAATAATATTGATTCTTCTTGGACGATTGCTTCTTGTGATAATGTTTCAGTAAATGGAATATCGATAGGGTTATACAGCACTTCTATCTTTTGCTCATTTATCTGATAATGTGCTCTTAAATCGTTTTTACTTGCTATACTATTACAAATAATCTTTTGAGCATTTCCATAACATAGCTCTATTAAACTTTTATTAACAGATGGTAAATCGAAGGACTCTATAACTGAAGAAATTTCGCACCTCACTGAAAGCATGTACGGCTTTTTATTAAGTGTAGCACAAAGAGATGTCAAATAATTCGCTGCAAAATCAGTAAAACCAATTATTCTATCATATTGTTGTATAACGTTTGAGAGTTGATTCAAAATGGGAAAAAGATTGGTTGTTATTTTTTCTTCTTCTTCAATAGCAAAATAATATTCAACCCCTTCAACAAAAAAATGTGATTCTGTTTTTTTAATCACAAAAACACCTACACAATCATAAGTCATAAGAAGGCTTTTTGTAATCAAAGCCAATACTTTTTGTGCACCACCTGTTGACATTGTATCAATCACAAATAAAATTGATTTCATACCATCCATACTTTCTTCCACATCATATAAACCATCAAAAACCAAATCTTCTCAAAATCAACACGCTCATTAGCAAAAAAAGCTCTCCGAAGTTTGCTAATATAAAACGGATTAAATTCTTCACTTTTGGCTGCTTCTTGCAATAACATATCAGTCAGGTCTCTAAAATTATTTTTACACCAAATTTCTAACGGTACACCAAAACCTTGTTTTTTACGATAAATAAATGACTCATCAAATGCGCCTTCTAAAAGAGCTTTCAAAGGAGCTTTACCACCATTAGGCATTTTTGACTCTAAAGATTGAGAAAAAGCGTATTCTACCAAACGATGATCCAAAAATGGCTCACGTGCTTCAATGGCAGACGCACTTGTTGCACGATCCACTTTAACCAAAATATCATCTGGCAAGTAATGCTCAAAATCGTACAACATTAAGTTCTCTTCTATGGATTTTGGAACGGTAGAAAACAAAGGATGATAGTCCGCTAAATGATTAACATTCAAATCTTCTTTTCTAAAATGACTTAAATCATTATAATAATGCTCCATAAAATGCTTTGCGTGTAACGAATTTTTAATACGCAAAAATTTATCAATGCCCATTTCATAAGGTGTCTTAGAGAGAATCGAAACGCTCCGTTCAGGACTAAGTATAGATGTCAAATATTTGAGAAACCGTCTTTTCTGAAAATACGCATAGCGTTGGGGTGTTTGAGCATAACGATCATATCCACCAAAAAGTTCATCAGCCCCATCGGCACTCAAAACAACTTTAACATAAGGTTTTACAGATTGAGCTAAAAAGTACGTCGCGATTGCGGAACTATCTCCAAATGGCTCATCGTAAATATATGGTAACAAAGGGATAATAGTCTCAACATCTTTTTGTTCTAAGGTAAATTGCTCATGCTGCGTTCCAAAACGTTGTGCCACATAATGTGCATACGCAGATTCGTCATAGCTTTGATGGTCAAATCCAACAGTGAATGTATTAAGATGATACCCTTGCTCAGACAATAACATGGTGACCAAAGAGCTGTCAATTCCCCCACTTAAGAAAACCCCAACAGGAACATCCGAGCGCATTCGAGACGTAAAGCTATCGACCAATAATTCTTTTAACGATAAACTCTTAGAGAAATCGTTATTAAAACTACTGCGTACACTCCAATAACACACTTTTTGAACAGATTGATCTTTTCTAAGGATAAGATAATGCCCTGCTTCTAATTTATAACAATTTTCAAAAATAGACAAAGGTGCATCGATATAACCAAACATTAAAAAATTAGATAGAGCTCGCGTATTGATTTTTTTTTCAAATTGAGGGTGAGCTTGAAATGCTTTTAACTCAGAAGCAAACATAAAAATTTTTTCATTTTGATAATAATACAATGGTTTTACGCCAACACGATCACGTGCGATAAACAGTTGTTCCTCATCATCATCCCAAATAGCAAAAGCAAACATGCCTTGGAGTCGATCAAGGCATTTTTCTTTCCATTGAATATAAGCATAAAGAAGCAATTCAGTATCGCTCGTACCTTTAAACGTGTATCCCAAGGCTTCAAGTTCATGTTGTATGATTTGATAATTGTAAATTTCCCCATTATACACCAGAACATATCGCTTTGTTGTATCCATCATGGGTTGATGCCCATTTTGTGACAAATCAATAATAGAAAGGCGACGATGACCTAAAGCGATACCACTTGAACAACAAAATTCACCACAGTCATCAGGACCTCTATCCAACATTGTATCTCGCATAGCAATTATAAGCTGCTCATCAGACAATCCTATCGAAAAATCCCAATACCCTACTATGCGACACATTCTGTGGCTCTTTTATGCATTAAAAATTCATTACAGCCTAACCCAACGCATTTTAAATAAACAAACCATTTTTTTAATGACGATTGTGGGTACACCGCATCATGATATTTTGTAGGCAAAACCTTAAAAGCTTCAAAACCATACGCTTTCCATTGATGAAGTGTCTCCTCAACATTGATTGGCTCATACGGTAATCCCCCCAACCAATCAATCACATCTGTTATTTTATGCATACCTCGTGTACTATCATAAAAGTTAAAACCTCGACCTTTACGAAGGTCTTCAAGTGTTAGAAAAAGAGTGTAACTTACAATCATAAGGCATTTCATCAATGGATTGGTTCTATTATAAAATGACTTGATTTTATGCCACCATGCACTTGCCTCCGTTTTGTTGTAAAGTGCAATATACGCTAAACCATCAGGCTTTACAATACAGCTTGCATTAAACATTGCTTTTTGAAGGTTGCCTGTATGATGCAACACGCCCCAAGAATAAAGAATATCTGCTTTTTCTTTCCATTTTGCAACAGTCTCATCATCCAAAATAGAAGCTTCTTCAACCTCCCACACAACATCATGTGGGATTAAATGAGCAAATTTTTTCTGCATTACCCGTGTAGCCTCTATGCTTTTAGGATCGACATCCAAAGAGATAACATGTTTACATCCAAGCATAACAGCACACAAAGAAAAAATACCACTTCCACACCCTATATCAACAAAAGTTTTATTCTGAAATATAAAATCTTCTCCGAAAAATCGCACCAAGGATACTTTAGAGTTTTCAATAATGCCTTCTGTCACAATATAATTGACATATCGAAGCCAATTTCTTCCAAATGAAAAGGTAATCATCAATGTATGACCTTTGTACCATCTTTTAAAATAATAGGCACTTGACGCATCCAAATCTGTTTTTCCCACATGTGTTTGTTATTTTTATACCATGCTATTGTCTCTTGAAGCCCCTCTTCAAAAGTAACTTTTGGCGTCCACCCCAACATACGTTCTATTTTAGAAATATCTGCTAAATGGCAATCGACTTGGCCAGGTCTGTCTTCATTGTAAATAATTTTTTCTTCTCCAAAACCAAATAAACTAGCAACACGTAATGCTACATCACGAATAGAGATGGTTTTACTGGTTCCTAAGTTAAAAACTTCACCTTTAACCTTATCGATTGGAGCAGATAAAATAGCATCGATACCCCTGCATGTATCTTCCACATAAATCCAATCCCTTGAAGCTTCTCCTTTTCCATGAACCGTCAATTTTTCACCTAAAAGAAGAGAGGTTATAAAACGAGGAATGGCTTTTTCAAGGTGCTGTCTAGGCCCATAATTATTAAAAGGGCGAATGATGGTTGCTGGAATATCATAGGTATTTACATACGAATAGACCAATCTGTCCGCACCTACCTTTGCTGCAGCATAAGGAGATGCTGGGTTTAGGGGGTGCTTTTCATCCATAAAAGCACAATTCTCAGCCGTTCCGTAAACTTCAGAAGTAGAGATGTGAATAAACCTCTCAACACTTTTTTTATTTTTAAGTACCGCATTAGCGATTGTTTGTGTTCCAATAACATCGGTTTCAAAGAAATTTCGATTATCATAAATAGAGCGTGTCACATGTGTTTCTGCTGCAAAATGCACTACGATATCAGCTCTTTCAACAAGTTCTTCCACCAATGCGCTATTGGTCACGCTTCCATACCAAAACTCAAAACGTCCAGAATTATTGTTGGGTCTAACGGGGAAATTATCTACATTACCCGCATACGTTAAAAGATCTAAAACAATAATTTTTGAATGAGGATACGTAGTAAAAATGTAATGTAAAAAATTAGAACCTATAAATCCAGCTCCACCCGTAATGAGAAACGTTTTTTTCATTTACTCTCCTTTTACATGTAAAGCGTGGTTTTTTACTTTTTCTGCATTTTCAACCAACTTCCAGTAATTATGATGCCACGAGCGGTATTTCCAATCAGGACACTCTTTGCACATAGCTATCTCATCGCCTTTTTTGGCTAAATGTTTTTGTCTATAAAACTCAAATCCCTCTGAATGCCATATCTCTTTGATACTTTTTTCCTGAACATTACCCATATTTGTATTGGCAGCAATGTCATATCCACACACCATAATCTGTCCACGACTATCGATGTTGAGACGCTCAAAAATAAACGGACAAGGAATCTTTTCCTCAGGAGGAAGATACGGGGTATCGTCTGCTGAATTTTGTGGGTCATTAATGCCCCATGTGAGGTATTTTCTTTTTTGAAATTGATCCACATAAGGGCCCCAAAATGCTTCCACAGCATCTACATCAATACCTTGCTGATTGATAGCAGATGCTAAAATTTTAGTTGGAGCTTTCATCTCATTTCTTAAGGCATAAAGAGTGCGTACATTATTAACTAATGTGTCAAAATCAAGCCCCTTTCTTACGATATCATAATCCTCTTTTGTCGAAGCATCAACAGAGAACTCTAACATCTCAGCACCCATCTCAAACAATGCCTTAGCTTTATCAATACTCATTAATGAGCCATTATTAATAATGCCTAATTTACACCCTTGTGATTTAGCATAAGCCATTAATTCTAAAAACTGCGGGTGCATCAAAGGCTCTCCTCCACCAGAAATGCGAAGCCACGCTCCATATTTTCCCGCTTCATCGGCTATTTTTTTAAAAATCTCTTCACTCATATATTTTGCATCTTTATAGTCGCTTCTAATGGAAGAATTTGTATAAGGACAATTGGGACAAAGGGCATTGCACACATAGCTAAACGATAATACTATCATCATAGGAAAATCAACTGCCTCATCTCTGATGCCATAATGTTTATTTGTATGTTCTATCTTTTGCATAGTTAATCCAATCTGTATTTGTATATTATTCCTGAATATGTTGTTGTATTGACGGTCTTGTTTTCTTTACTAAAGTCTATAAATCCATTTTTGATAAAAAACTTTTGGGAAGCTTCATTTTCATCGTGTACCCATGCCCAAAGCTCAAGCAAATTTTTTTGATGTGCATAGTCTTGTAGTTTTTCTAAAAGAAGTTTGGCTATCCCTTGATTTGGCTTTTTGACAAAGAGTGTTATTTCACCTTTTTTGTTAAGATATAAAATTCCCACTCCTAAGAGCATATCATTTTCTATGGCTATCAAAACCTCAACATCTCTATTTTTAAGCCAATCTTTCGTTTCGTCACTCTTCATTTCAGAAGAAAAAAGTGCTTTAGCATATTGATTTCTCAACGCTACATATTTCTCTAGCCAAACGATATTTTCCTTTAAACTAACTATCTTCACGATGTTTCCACCAAAAAGGTCTAGCTTCTTCTTTCGTTTCACCTAAAGTTTTATTTTCATGATATTCAGCACCAACCGCTTGCCAATCAGGACACGTTTTACACACTTCTGGCAACTCATTCCAGCGGTGCTCCCTGTGAATTTTACGAAGCTTTTGATAATGGTCATTTTGCCAAATATCTTTTAAACTTTTTTCTTCGACATTTCCAGCTACAAAATTTCCTTCATAATCAACTGCACATGCGACGATATTGCCGTTTGCGTGAATTGCCATGGTATTATTCCCCCAAGGACACGCAATCCTAAAATCAGTTTCATAGTCTAAATTGCTTGCAACCACATCACCGCTATTGGTCCATGAAAGCATATTTCGAACTTTTACCTCAGCACCTCTTACTTCCCAAAAATCTTTAAACTCAGCAACTTCTAAAGCATTATCATCAATAGCTGAAAATTGACATTGTATAATAGGAAATTCAAGCCCTAACTCTTTTTTTCGAGACAGTAACTTTTCAACATTAGCGTATATCTTATCACGATTTCCACCCACACGAATACGCTCAAACGTCTCTTTTTTAAACCCATCTAAGGAGAGAATAAAACGCTTAAGTCCTGATGTTAAAATTTGATCAATATAATCTTTACGCCCCAATAATTTACCATTTGAATTTAAAACAAGATTGCAAAGCCCTTTATCTCTTGCGTAACACAATCTTTCAAAAAGTTTATCACCCAAAGTAAATGCCTCGCCATAAAAAGTAGGCCATACCTCGGTATCGGGTGCTAGAAGAGCAATTTCATCAATAATTTTACAATATATAGCATCACTCATATGAAATTTTGGACGTTTCATTATTTTATGATTACAATGTGCACATTTCATATTACAAACAGACGTTGTTTCTACGACAATCTGAGGTGGAAAAGAGTGCTGTTCTAAATTTTTCTCAATGGTGAGTAATTTCTTCTTATGCGTTTCGGATATAACCATACTTTCTTTCCTTATTCCAAAGTGTCAATACAACCAAACTCCAAATTTTTGCATGATGAGACGCTCCGTTTTCCCATTCCCTTACCAAAGAATCAACATACGCTTGTTGTATCCCAAAATCAACATTAATATCGGACATCTTTAATGTTTCTTTGATGCGTTCCCTCCACACACTATCCATCCAACGCCAAATAGGCAAAACAAAACCTTCTTTTGGTCTAAAAACAAGTTCTTTGGGTAAAAACTGCAATGCAACTTTTTTTAAAATATATTTTACTTCTTGCTCTTTGATTTTAAGTGAACTAGGGATATGTCCGACCAATTCAATAAAAGAGCGATCTAAAAAGGGGCTTCTTATCTCAACACTATGTGCCATAGAAAGACGATCTGCGTATTTGAGAACCTGATTAGGAAGCTGATCACAAAACTCGCCTTCGAGTGTTTGATGTAATTGTGTTAGCGCATGGGCTCCACCCGAAAAAAGTTCAGGTGTACTAACATACTTTCCAAACATCATAGAGAGTTCTTCATCACTAAAAACAGTAAGTTTTTTACGCCATAAAGCATTTGGCAATTGATAATTTTTTATTTCATCTAATTGAGCCGAGTTTCTATGTGTGAAATAACTCCCAAAAAGCTCATCTGCTCCATCACCACACATAGCAACTTTAACATGCTTAGCAACTAAAGAACAAAGAAAATATGGACTTATTGTCGCTGAAAATGGTTCATCAAAAGCATTCAATACCTTAGGTAAAAAACTCCATACTTCCTCATGACCTAATCTATATATATGCCTTTTTGCTCCAATGCTATCTGCAACGATTTGAGCAAAGTATTCATCTTCATCTTTCCCTTTTATGCTATCTTCATAAACCAGAGTAAATGTTTCAAGCTGTTTGCTAGTATGCTTGGCTGACAATGTTGCTATAAGACTTGAATCTATACCACCTGAGAGAAAAGCACCAAATTCAACGTCCATCTGAGTACGCATTTTTACAGAACGCTCTAATGATTCAGTGATTAACTTCACATACTCATCTTCGCTAGCAAGCACCAAGCTACCATCAAAACAAGGAGTCCAATAGTTTTTTTCACAAACCAATACTCCTTTATGAAAAATCATCAAAGTTGATGGGGGCACTTGCGCAATATCTTTGTAAATAGAATAAGGGGAAGCGACAGATTTTTTAGACAAAAATGCATACAGTGCTTCTTCACAAATCTCATGATTTTTCTTTACATGTAACAGTGCTTTTATCTCAGAAGCAAAATAAACATTCCCATTCTCAACAGTATAATAACAAGGCTTTTTTCCAATAGGATCGCGTACTAAAAGAAGGTTTTGTAAAACACTATCCCAAATAGCGATTGCAAACATTCCTTCTAGATGACACACAAAATCAACACCCCACTCTTTGTATGCCACAGGAATAAGCTCAGCATCGGAATGATCAGAAGAAAAACGATACCCTAAAGACTCTAGTTCCTCTCTTAGCGCTTGAAAGTTATATATTTCACCATTCATAACTGATACAATACCTCCTTTGACACAAGGCTGCATTCCGCCTTCAATATCCAAAATAGCTAAACGATCCAATCCCAAAGAGCACTCATCTGATTGCCAAAAGCCGCTATCATCAGGGCCCCTATGCCTTAAACTCTGCGCCATTTTTTCTAATAATACTTTGTTACAGGGAGCTGTAAAACCAAAAATTGCACACACTAGGATACCTCTAGTAATTGAGAGAGAACTTTTTTCCACATAGCACAATCATCTTCTATCAACTTTAGAGCAAAAGCTCTACTTTGTCTACTTTTTTGCAACAACGTTTCCGCATCATAACATAGCAACGTTTGTAAAACTTCTTCAATAGTATCTATATTCGCATTGACAATAGGGCACTCTTTAAAAAGAGCATTATAATAGATAGGATCAAGATAACAATAAAAAGCATTTAAACTTTTATCCATATTCGTTATCACAATTTTTCCCGCTAAAAGTGCTTCTATTGAAGCATAAGAGACAAATCCATCAATAAGATTATCAATAAAAATATGACACTGCGCCAATGCATCAAGCGCAACCCTACGAGGAACATTTTCTAAAATATCACACTGTATAGGAGCATGTAATTTCTCAAAGATTGATGCAATATGATGTGAACCTTTACGAATACCGTGATTGGCAAAGTGCAAAATCTTACGAGATGGCATATCCAATGAAAAACTATAGGGATGCTCATCACCATTTAAAACATGTCCAAACAACATAACAATATCAGCCCTTGGAATATAGCGCATATAATCAATAGGGCTCAAGACTAAATGAGCATATTTACACCACCAATATACCCTTTCTTCTCGTTTAAAATCCTCTTGAAAATACGCTTTTTCATAAACCATATGACCATATTTTTGATACAAGTTGGTATTTTTTCTCAAATCCCACACATCGCCACCATAGGGGATTAAAGCGATTTTTTTTTGAAACATCTGGTAAATAATAGGTTCTAATCTCCAATAGAATAAGGTACGATTTAAAAATCCTCCATCAAAATAGAGAAAGAAAATTTGGAAATGTTCTAATGCCCACAAAAATGCCCAATATTTTCCTAATAAAAGAGGATACTTTTTTGCGATCCATCGAGGAGCAATATTTTCAATTGTTAAAACCGTTTCATTGGCAACATGCATATTTGTATTTTTAAATGAAAAGTAGGTAATGTCAAACTCTTTATCTAGAATAGATTTGACCGTTTTTAATGACACAATTGAACTCGTACCAAAAAGTATTTTTTTCTTTGAGTCCTTTACCAAAGAACGTATCCCTACAATAAAAAGCCCAAACACAAAAAAGGGGAGAATAATAATTTCAACAAATAACCCTTTTAATACATATTGTAATTCACTTGCCCAATGTTGTGGAGACTTACATGAAGCATTGGTAAAAATCCATCCTTTATCACCCATATAGCGCATTCTTTACTCCATACACCGAACAATATTTTGCATACATGTATCACTCATATTATTGTAAAATTCGGCTTGTTGTTGATTGAGAATATGGTACATACGGTACAGTTCCCTATTCTCAATAAAGTTAAACGTCCTCTGAATGTATTCTTTAATAGAAAATGCGTAACGATGCAATCCTAGCATTTCACCGTACGGATAGAGACAATTTTCATCGTATCCGTAGAACTCTAAGAATTGCTTAATCTGTATATTTGTTGTGAGTTGTTCTTGTGCTGTCTCAACATAATGAGGATCATCAATGCGTTGTACATAAACACCTCCTTTTGAATAAAATTCTTGTAGTGCCTCTCCTCCGCCTAAAGGAAAAGTGTCCATCCACAAATCAATCATATAACCATAAATATGTGGGTCAACGAATCCTGGCATATAAAAACGGTCCGAAATACCCAATGCCTCTACTTTTGCTCTAATACTATTTATGTCTCCACTTCCTGCTGCAATATAAATCGTCTGAGGAAAGCGTTTCATCACCGTTGCAACAGCTTCTAAGTAATCATCATTATCGACTTTCACCAAACGTCCAATCGTACCCAAAACAAAGGCATCGTGAGGATACTTTGCCCGTTCTTTTTGAATAATACTCTCTTTGTATGGTGGTCTATAATATTTCTCAGCCAACATTGGTACTTTAAAATACACTGTCTCATAAGGATAGTGGTATAAACCAATGTGAGTGATTCGCTTATCAATGCCTTTTACATCATACTCAAAATTTCCATGACTCCAAAATATCTGCTTCGCACAACTTCTTGAGCTCAATAAAAAACTCGCAATGGGCGTGTTATTGTTTGCCACAATCATGGTGTCAATTTCATTTTTTTGCATATCATTACGTATCGCTAAAGCCCGTGTTAAATGGCTTTGAAAATTATTTGCGAGGTTGAGACTCTCAAACGCAACACATCTTACATCAAAGCCCAAATTTCGGATACTTTCAATGCATTTTTTATCGTCTAAACTTTTTTCAATGATTGCCATCGAATAAACAACTAATTCGTATTTTTCCTTAAAATCTTTATCCTCCGCCAATGCGCTAAGAAGCGAAAACTCGACCTTAAAAGGAGAATTCTCCACAATTCTATCTTTTACGAGTGCGATTTTCTTCTTTACATGTAAAGATGTTTTAGGCAAAGAAAGCTTCTGTTCTTCCGCCCATTTGGCATAAAAAGCACTTGCCTCTTCTTCGATTTCAATGTTAAATGCTTTCATCTCTTCTTGCGTTTGAATACGATTGGTGACAAGATGACTGATGAGAAAATGCAAACTCATCATCTCTTCAATCATCCCATGTTCTTTACATGTAAAGAATAATCGCTTTAAAGCTGGGTACAAAACATCTCTCCAACAAGGATGATTTTCAAACCCCTTGATTTGCCAAAAAAAGCCGAGTATCCATGTACCAATGCCCATACGAGTTGCAGAGCTTGCTTTTAAAAAACGCTCTACCTCCAACGAGTCTGCTAAGCCTTGAATCACCCATTCTACAGGGATTTCAAACGATTCACAAAAACTTCTGAGTGCTTTGGCATTGGCATCCATGAGATGATAACTTTTCCCATCAAACCACAGGTGCTCCCCCATAAACCACGACAGACACTTCACACCCTCACCATTTGCCATTTTTAAAACAAACAAAAGATGCGCAAAGATAAAACGCTCTTTTTGAGTGACATCATACGTCGCATAACTCTGCTCAAGTAAGGCTATAAAGGAGCTTAATGTTGCATCCTGCGCCAAGGGCGTTTGAGAAAATAAAAACCACAGATTAATATAATTATTCTCTAAAAGGTGACCCTCTTTAAGATACCCATACAACCGAACACGTAAGGCTTGCAAAAGATTTATCACATGTTCATGGGAGCATTGCAATGTTCCGCTCACGCTTGAACGCTTATAAAGCTCAGGCATATTGGAGCGTAAAACACCTTCAAATGTCTCAAAATCCAAGGGATGAGAGAGCACTTCAGCAAGTTTTGCAACATACGCATCATCTATCATCACATTCATGCCTTTACCTCAGATGTACGACTATAGTGGCTCCCCTTACGCTTCATCGCCACCTGAATCGCATCAATGCACCCCGCAAGCGCAAAGAGCCACCCTTTATGCGCTTGTATCCACAACGTAAGCTTTTCATAGCGTTCCGCATCATTACATGTAAAACGCACTTCAATGCGGGCAAGTTCCATCTCTTGTACCAAAAGCATCGACTGTCCCACATGCCAAATCAACCGCTCAAAATGCTCCTCTTTTATCTGCTGACGAAACGCCAATATCTCTGCTTCAAGCGCTTCTAACTGTTCAAGCGTCACATTTTCGCTTGCTTCTAGGGCTTCACACAGCGCTGCGGTTTTTAAAAAAAGTGCTTCTGTGATTGCTCTTTGCTCTGCTAAAAAAGTGCTTATTCCCTCCACATGACGTGCCACGTCCTCTTGCACACGCTTCAACTCAGCCCCACACAAAGGACTTAATGCGATGCTTTTTTTTACTTTGCATGTATCAACTGTTGCCATCACCTCAGCAAACGTACGCTCCATCGCTCCAAAAATACGAGCACCGCCCTCAGTAGCATTGATGATTTGCATCTTATCTTTGGTCTGGGCAATATCTTTCTCAAAAAAAGCTCGAAACCAATTCCACACCGCTGTGGTCTTTATAACACCACCCCCACCGTAACGCTCGACATAGCCATCGCCTGCTTTATGTTTCACCTCATCTTCGCCAAAAACATGCCCCACTGAGTGACTTTTGCCCTCATCGCTGTACGCCAAATCTTGTCCGATAAGCACGCAGGTTTTAAACCCACTGTGGTAAATGAGCTCATACGCCTTATTTGCCGCACTCATGCCAATGCCCACATAACCCCACGCAGGCGCACCTGTCTCCATCATGTAACCAAAAGGGCGCATATTCATCTGCATCACCCCAGCTTTTATGCTTCCCACGACTTCGGGATGTTGCAAAGAACTGAGTGAAAAAACAACGCCTTCAAACGCCTCTTTGGGTGTCTCTTTGAAAAAGCGCCCCGTTAAAGGAATACGCTCCATCGAAACCACCACATCGGGCTTAATCCCATAGCGTGTTAAGACAGGAAAACTCGCATCTACCGCAAAAATGCTCACATAAGGTGCCATCTGTTTCAAAAGCGGTAATTGCTTTGCCAAAGAAGGACCTGTGGAGACTAAGACGGCAACTTCGGTTATTTTGGCTTGTTTAAAAAACTGAAGCAAAGGAGGAGTTTTAAGCATCAAAGATAGATTCATAAAATGGTGTTCTACTCCCACAAGTGCGTCGTGCATATCATTGCCAGC
>RZYK01000179.1 GCA_009930355.1 Campylobacterota bacterium
TTATTTACGATAAGCTCAGTGGTTTAAGCTCAGAAGAGAAGAGAGAAATTGGTATTTTAAAGGCATTGGGTTGGAGCATGGATGACATTTTAAAAGAGCGTTTTTATGAAAGTTTTATTCTCTGTTTTGGAGCTTTTTTACTCGCTTTAGCACTTTCTATGGCTTATGTTTTCTTTTTCGATGCGCCTGTGCTTCGTTCTCTTTTTGTAGGCTATTCAACCCTAAAGCCCTCTTTTGAACTACCTTTTTATGTCAATATGCCCATGATTGTATTGCTTTTTTTGCTGAGTGTGCCTGTGTATATTGGCTCGGTGATGATTCCCTCATGGAGAGCAGCCATGTTAGATGCTGATGAGGTGCTTCGATGATTGTGCTAAAAAATGTCTATAAATGCTATGAAACAGAAGCGCAACGTATCGATGCGCTTAGGGATATTTCTTTACATGTAAAAGCAGGTGAGTGTGTGATTTTAAAAGGGGCAAGTGGGAGTGGAAAGAGCACGATTCTCTCTTTAATTGCAGGACTTTGTAAACCGACTACGGGTGATGTGGTGGTGGATGGAAAACGCATTTCGAAGTTAATGGAGCCTTTTAGTGCACATTTTAGACGAGAAAACATAGGGTTTATTTTTCAGCGTTACCATTTAATTCCGACCCTGAGTGTGCGAGACAATATCGCATTGCCTTTGATTCCAGAGAATTTAACTGCTCAGGTTATGGAAAAAAGGGTTCAAGAGGTGATGCAGTTGTGCGCTATTTCTCATAAAGCCAGCGCTTTGTGTCGGCATCTCTCTGGGGGAGAACAGCAACGTGTTGCCATTGCAAGAGCGCTTGTGAATGAGCCTAAAATTATTATTGCCGATGAGCCAACAGCCAATCTGGATGCGGTGTTGTCCGAGCAGTTTATTGAAACCATGCATGATCTAAAAAAGCGTGGTGTGACCTTGTTGATCGCAACACATGATTCACAATTTTTTAATCTTCCTTTTGTTGACCAGCAGATTGAGCTTAAAAATGGAGTGATGATTTCATGACATTGACACCTGAAATTATTGCTATTTTAATGCTGGATGGCTTGTTTCTTTTTTTCTCCAGTATTGCGTTTGTGCTTTCATTGAAACTCTATTGGTATTGGGATAGTGACGCTACGAGTCTGCTTCAGTACCGTTTAGAAAAAGAGTCTTATTTGGTTGGGCTGATTATCAAATATATTTTTATGCTCAAAGTACCGCTTTTTTTATTTTTTATTTATACGTGTGATACACTCTCAGGGATTATTACAGGGGCGATGTGTGCAGCAGGGGTTGTGAATTCTGTTGATTTTGGACTTTTTTTACTACTTTTTAAACTGCTGAATCTCTACCTTTTTGGTTTTTGGCTTCTTTTACATGTAAGAGATGTTGAAAGCGAATTACAGCCTTATATCAGGCAAAAATCGCTCTTTTTTGGGATAGCTTTTTTCTTTTTTGTCGCAGAAATTGTGCTTGAAATTCTCTTTTTCACCTCTTTAAATATCAGTAAAATTGTCAGTTGCTGTGGTACACTTTTTTCAGCTTCAACGCAATCCTCGCTTTCGTTTCTCTTTTTAATGGAAAATTGGATGATTGTTTCTTTTTTTTACGCCTCTTTTGTCTTAATGCTTGTGGGATTTATGGTAAAAAATAGTGCGGTTTATCTTTTTAGTAATCTTCTTTTTCTCTTTTTTGCCATCGTCTCATTGATACTTTTTTTTAGTACCTATGTGTATGAACTTCCAACCCACCATTGTCCTTTTTGTTTGTTGCAAAGTGATTATTATGGCGTGGGATATTTTTTATATGCCACACTTTTTTTAGGAACATTTTATGGCATATGTGGGGTTGTGATTTCAACTCTGACACAAGGGTTTATTTTAAGGGCTATGCGTTTATCCATCTTTTTTAATAGCGTGTATGTACTCATTGTGAGTGCTTATGTGGTGGTCTATTTTCTTAAAAATGGAGTGTGGTTATGAAAAAATCAACACTGATTTTAATTGGTTTTCCCCTTGTTGCCTTGATGGTGATTTTTGGGTATTACGTTAAGATAAACCAAAAGCCAGATGACGTGGTCAACAAAGCGCAAACCCCTCTTGAATTTAAAGACAACACCCTTCAATGCCCGCAGTGCCATATGTATTTGGTGGGCAAAAAAGATACGGCTCAGTTTGTAACCCCTAAGGGAAAAACACACTTTTTTGATGATATTGGCTGTTTTGTTTTGTGGCAAAAGGAGCAGAAAATTCCTTTAGAAGGAGGAAAACTGTGGGTATTTAGTCGTGATAGCAAACGCTATATTGATGGGTTTAGCGCATGGTATTCCCTCATAGATGAGACACCTATGCAGTATGGTTTTGCTGCGTATGAGCGTGAGAAAGAGGGTTTTATCGATTTTGAGGCGATGCGGTTACGCATGCTGAGGGGTGAAAATTTGAGTGACCCTCGAATAAGAAAGCAGCTTTTAGATGGGCAATAAATCTTTACATGTAAAAAGGAGAAAAGGTGGTAAAACGATGGATAATGGTCTGTTTAGGACTTCTTTTAGGAACGATGATGTATGCACAAGAGTTTAGTAAGGTAGCTTCCAAAGAGCCAGAGTTGATTCAAAAAGGGGAAGATAAGCTCTATTGTCCCATTTGCGGTATGAATCTAAAGCAATACTACAAAACCTCACACGGGGCAATTTTAAGCGATGGTACCGCCAAGCAGTACTGCTCGATTCGGTGTTTGGCTGCGGATTGGGAAGCCATAGAATCGCGCCTTGTGAAAGTAGTGGTCACGGATGTGGTGAGCGAAAAACTCATTGATGCGAAAGAGGCGTTTTATGTGATTGGCTCAAACGTGCCTGGTACGATGAGCATGGTAAGTAAATTGGCGTTTGCAAAAGAAGAGGATGCGGTGGCGTTTATGAAAGAGCATGGCGGAGAGTTAGGGCGTTTTGAAAACGCATTTGCTAAAGCCAAAGCCTCTTTGAGCGATGATGTCGATGAGTTTATTAAGAAAAAGCAAAAGGGTATGTACCCAATGGGCGAGAAAATTTACCACAAAGCGTGTGATAAAGAGAAGATTCATCTGCACGATTTTAATACCATTAGTGAGCTGAAAATTTTTGTGAAAAAATCACAGGTTTGTGGAGAGCTTGAGGAGAAAGAGCTTCAAGCTGTTTCACTCTATTTGTGGGAAATTTTGCGCTTTGCAGAGCACAATCATACGCATAAAAGTATCATTCACGTTGAAAAAGATGAAAAATGCCCCGTGTGTGGGATGTTTGTCTATAAATACCCCAAATGGGCGGCACGCATGAGTTATGAAGAAAATGGTAAAAAAATGAGTCATGCCTTTGATGGGGTAAAAGATTTGCTTAAGTTCTATCACAACCCTTCCAAATGGGGCAATTATACCAAACTCAAGGATGAGGCGTATACGATTTTGGTAACAGATTATTACACGCAAGAAGCGATTGATGGCAAAAAAGCGTTTTATGTGATAGGCAGTGATACTTATGGTCCGATGGGCAAAGAGTTTATCCCTTTTGCAACCCTTAAAAGTGCGCAGAGCTTTTTAAAAGACCATAAAGGCAGTGAGATTTTAAGTTTTGATAAGATTAGCGAAGCGTTGGTCTACGCTCAGGATCAATAAAAAAAGGGGCTTTAAAAGCCCCTAATGTTAATCAACTTTATGCACAAGAACGTCTGTGAAAGATTCTTTGAGAAGATTAAAGGCAAAGAGGCTAATCGCTCCAGAAGTATGCATAGCAACCATTTCAGGGTTAATCTCTTTGAGGGTTTCAAACGCTAAAGTCTCAAGAAGCAGTGTATGGATGCGCTCTTTTGGAAGGGCATTTTTTTCAACAAAACTTTCAATTGCTCTGTTGGTATCTTGAAAACAGCGTTGTTTAAATTCCTCAATATCTTCTTTCTCAAGTCCATATAAACTTAGGCGAAATTCAACAGGAAGATTCCATAGATGAAGCAGTGTTAAGCGCGCTTTAGGAAATAGCGTTGCCATACGTTCAATAAACTGTACCGATGTATCTGAGAGGTCGGTGAGAATTAAAATGGATTTGTACTCTAGTGTATGCGTGTGTTTAAATACCAGTACAGGTATGCCTGCTTGTTTAATGATACTTTGCACATCAGAGCCTATAAAAATCTTTTCTGCAAGGTATTTGTTTTGGTTGTTTTCGATGATAAGCAGTGTCGCATTAATCGCTTTGGCTACTTCTGCAATACTGCTTTTAAGTTCTCCCTCAACGCAGTGAAAATGCTCTTTTACAAAAGAAGGAATCTCTTTTGTAATCTTTTCTAAACATTGAAGATGGATGTATTCTTTATTTTTTAGGGTAAAAAAGGAGCTTTCAACGACGTGAACCACGTGAACAATACCATCCATTGTGCTTGCAAGTTCTATTGCTTTTTGTAAAATAGGGATGCTGTTTTGTGAAAAATCTGTTGC
>RZYK01000180.1 GCA_009930355.1 Campylobacterota bacterium
TTTTGAATCAAATGATTAAAGGGAGTTGTTTGTTTTTTCATGGTGAAAATAGTATCACATTTTTTTATAAAAACCTTACAATCATTTGGTATAATCAATTCTTTAATTACATTTACGAAAGAGTCTTATGCAACGTTATCCAAAATTTAAAAGCTCCATTGCTTCTCGTATTTTTGGCGTTTTTGCGTCAAAAGAGTTCCCAACATCCCTTCAAATTGCTATCAATAAAAGTTATGTTGCGATGATGAAGGTGGATTTGAGTGAATTTGAAGAGGCAACAAGCTATCCAAGCCTTAACAAGCTCTTTACACGAAAACTCAAACACAAACGTCTTTTTAATATCAATGAAAAAACAATTATCTCCCCATCTGACAGCCTCATTAGCGCCTCTGGAAACATTGAGAACAGTCTAGCCCTTCAAATTAAAGGCTTTTCGTACAGTGTACGTGCACTTTTGGGTGATTATATTGCTAAGCAAGAGAAAGACCGCCTTGAAGGTGGTGATTTTATTAACTTTTATCTCTCCCCTCGTGATTACCACCGTTACCATGTTCCTATTGATATGCGCATTGCCAAAGCGGTGCACATTCCAGGAAAACTCTACCCTGTCAATTTTAAATGGCTTAAAAAAATTGAGGGACTGTTTGTGGAAAATGAACGTGTGGTGCTAGAGTGCTACACCAAAAAGAACCAGCTTTTTTATATGGTTTTTGTTGGGGCGCTCAATGTGGGGAAAATTGCATTTACGTTTGATGAGCGCATTCAGACCAACGCCCAAGGCGCTTTGCAACAATGCTATCTTTACGATAACCTTTGGATGAAAAAAGGAGATGCGTTAGGGATGTTTGAAATGGGATCAACCATTGTGATGCTCTTTGAAAAAGAGTCTGTTTCCTTAGAATTAAAAGATATTGCACATATTAAATTTGGACAAGCACTAGGAGAATTAAGTGGAAAGACCACACATTGCGACACTCAGAGAAATGAGCAAGGAGATGCGCCTCTTATACCTTGAGCATAACGAACATGCCAAAGAGAGTGCGCTACATCTTTTTTCAAAATTTTTCGACCATATCCTCACAGCACAAGATGGTAAAGAGGGGTTTCATCTCTATTTAAACCATCATGACCGTCTTGATGTGATTATTACGACCTTATCCTTGCCATTAATGACAGGGATTGAGGTTATAGAAAAAATTCGTCAGCATAACAGCGATGTTGCTATCATTGTACTCTCGGAATTGCATGAAACGCATCTTTTTCCTCAAACCGTTACCATCGGTGTGGATGGCTACCTTTTTAAACCACTGAGCCTCGCCCAATTTGCAACCACACTTCAAAAAATTCTTGATACGATTATTTTAAGACGAGAAAACCGTCAAAAAACATTGCTTTTAGAACAGTACAAACAGGTGACCAATGCCAGTTCGATTATCTCCAAAACCGATGCAAAAGGTCGAATTATCTATGTCAATGAACAATTTTGCCGCATCTCAGGCTATGAAGAAAAAGAGCTTTTAGGCAAAAGTCATAATATCATTCGCCACCCCGATATGCCACGAAGCACTTTTGAAGAGTTATGGCATACCATTAAAACAGAGAAAAAAATCTGGCAGGGCATCGTTAAAAATCGCTCCAAAAATGGTAAAAGCTACTATGTAAAAACAACCATTCAACCTCTTTTAAACGCACATGGTGAAGTGGAAGAGTATATTTCTCTGCGCCATGATATTACCGCCATTATGAGTGATAAAAAACAACTCTTTGATTTTTTAGAAGCACATAAACTCTGCGTTCTTATCCTCATTCAAATCGAAGATTATGCGATTTTAGAAAAATTTTATGATAAAGCCAGTATCAGCAAAATCGAACAGACATTTTACAAAGCACTTCTTTATCTTATGCCTTCCATTTGTGGATTTCAGAAAGTCTATTTTTTGGAAAATGGCTTATATGCCTTTGTCATTGATAGACGCAGTTGTCAAGCGAGTAAAGAGGAGTTATATGAAACCCTAGAGCAGTTTCTCTCTAACGTTAAGGAGTATATAATCAAAGTAGATGGCATTGAGTATGATATCTCCGTGGTGTGCAGTTATACCTATGGTGTGTTTAAAATCTTTGAAGATGCAAAAATTAGCATTGACCATGCGATTGCGACCAAAGAGTCGATTATTTATGCAGATGGACTCAGCGACATCGAATATCATACTGCTTTGAAAAATATTGAAACCCTCTATATGATTAAAACGGCGATAGAGAGGCAAAATATCCTCTCCTATTTTCAACCCATCGTCAATAACCAAACCCAACAGATTGAAAAATACGAATCCTTAGTGCGCCTTTTAAATGAAGAAGGAGATGTACTCGCCCCACACGCCTTTTTGGACATTGCGAAAAAGGGGCGCTACTCCACAAAAATTACCAAAATTGTGCTAGAAAATTCTTTTAATGCCTTGGAAAAAATCCCTAAAGTCGCTATTTCTATTAACCTCTCCATGCAAGACATTGAGCAAGAGAGCATTTTAGAGACGATTTACACGCTTTTACAACGCTACAAAAAACACGCCCCTCGCCTTATTTTTGAGCTTTTAGAGAGTGAAAATATGAAAGATGTTTTGCAGATTAAACAGTTTATCCACGAGGTGAAAGCACAAGGGGTTAAAATTGCGATTGATGATTTTGGAACGGGATATTCTAACTTTGAGCGCTTACTCTTTTTTGAACCTGATATTTTAAAGATTGATGGCAGTTTAATTAGAAATATTCATACCAATAGAGTCAATCAACATATTGTAGAGACCATTATGCTCTTTGCTAAAAAACAAAAGCTCACAACAGTCGCTGAGTTTGTTGAAAATGAAACTATTTTTAAAATGGTAAAAGATATGGGGATTGATTATTCGCAGGGGTATTTTTTTGGGAAACCTGAGCGTTTATAATCCTTTTTACATGTAAAGATGGAGTGCCAGAAAAACGACGAAAAAAGTATCCTAAAAATTCAGAAACATTAATATTTTTTTAAGAAAATACATTATGTAGAAATCTCCTTAAAAGTTTAAACTACTAGAATATTTATCTTTCAAGGAGCGTTCACGATGGAGATGTTAAGAATTGCAGTCGCCCTATTTACCATAGGAGCAGTGGTCTATTTTTTGGTTAAAAAATATGACACCAAACTGGTGCTTTTAGTTGCGGGTGTTTTTATGGCGTGTTTTGCCTTAGCACCGATGAAAGCGTTTGAATCGTTTTCAAAAGTCATGGTTTCAGGTGGTCTGATTCAAGCGATTTGTTCGGTTTTAGGTTTTGCCGCTGTCCTTAAAATTACAGGCTGTGACAAACACTTAGTCGCCCTACTGGGTAATGTACTCAAACGTGCAGGCATATTTCTTGTTCCAGCAGCTTCTTTACTGACATTTTCCATTAACGTAGCCCTTCCCTCAGCCGCAGGCTGTGCCGCAGCGGTGGGTGCTATTTTTATTCCTTTGTTGATTCACTCAGGTGTACGCCCTGCTATGGCGGCGGCGGCGGTCTTTAGTGGAACCTATGGCAGTATGTTAAGTCCAGGACTTTCACACAATCCTTTTGTGGCTGATTTAGCAAAAGTGTCTGTTTTAGAGGTCATCAATACACATAAATTCGCTACGATTAGTAGTATTGTAGTAGCATCTATTGCTTTAGGACTTTTAGCCATTTATCTCAAAGAGCACAAAGGCTATGTCTCTGAAGATAAAGATTTTAAAATCGATACCAATTTTCAAATCAATCCTCTTTTTGCACTGGTAAATATCATTCCTTTAGCCATTTTAGTTCTTGGCTTTACAGGATGGGTTCCTATGCTTAAAATGGGTGTGCCTGAAGCAATGCTCATTGGTGCGTTTTTAGCCGTTATCATTACAAGAACTAACCCAGCAAAAGTCTCCGAAGGCTTTTTTAACGGAATGGGTGGTGCGTATGCCCAAATCTTTGGTATTATCATTGCAGCGACTGTGTTTGTTTCAGGTCTTCAAGCTTTAGGCGCAGTGAATGCCTTTATTTCGCTACTCATTTCTAACCCTAGCATGGCATCTATTGGCGCAACCGTTGGACCATTTTTACTGGCAGTTGTCACCGGTTCAGGCGACGCTGCAGCGTTTGCGTTTAACAAAGCCGTTACCCCATTTGCGGTGGAATTTGGTACAACCATAGAACGTATGGGCTCTTTAGCCGCACTTAGTGGTGCGATTGGTCGCACAATGTCACCGCTTGCAGGTGCTGCCATTATTTGTGCAGGCTTTGCAAAAGTATCCACTTTTGATATGGTTAAACGTACCGCATTAGGAATGATTTTAGCGCTATTGACTGCTTATTTTATGCTTGCATTTTAAGGATGCGATATGATTAATGCAGAGCGATTAAAAAGAGAAATGCAAACCATAAGCACCTTTGGGGCATTACCCCAAGGAGGC
>RZYK01000181.1 GCA_009930355.1 Campylobacterota bacterium
GGTAAAACCATTCGTAAAATTCCAACGGAAGAAGCGATGGATCTTTCTGCTAAGATGAGAGAAATCGTAGGAATAATTTTTGATAAAAAAGGATAAACAATGGCAACAGGTAGCCTAAGCTCACTAGGTCTTGGTAGTGATGGTGTGCTCAGTTATGATACTATTGATAAATTACGCGCCGTTGATGAAACTGCACAACTTGATCCTATTGATACTAAATTAGAGACCAACTCAACCAAACAAACAGATCTCTCAACGATTACAACATTGGCATCTACACTTAAAGCATCAACCAGTGCTCTTTCAGATGAGACATCGTACCTTCAACGCTCTACTACCGTTTCAAATGATGCGATAAGCATTACAGCAGATGCAGGAACGAATATACAAGATTTTACAATTCGTGTTGAAGCACTAGCAAAACAAGATGTTTATCAAAGCACTTCGTATGCAGAGAAGACAAGTACTTTTGCATCAGGAAGTGATACGATCACCCTTGAATTTGATGGAAAATCGTACGATTTTAGCGTCACAGCAGCAACAACACTCTCTGACTTAGCAGATATGATTAACGATAAAATGGATGGAAAAGTCACAGCTTCTTTGTTAAATACAGGTGGAACAAATCCTTATCGGCTGATCTTAAAGTCTGATGAAACAGGTGCAGATAATGCCATTACCGTTCAAGCAGGTACATCAACGGATGCATTAGGCTTAACAAACGCTGATAACCATCTCCAAACAGCTACAGACGCTAGTTTCACCTTTAATGGCGTTAGCATTACCCGCTCTTCTAATACCATTGATGATTTGATGGTGGGTGTTAACATTACGCTCAATGAAGAACAAACAGAAACAGAGTCAACCAAAGTGTCTATTACGCAAGATTGGAGTGATGTCAAAGAACAACTGAACAGTTTAGTGACGTCTTATAACAATCTTATGTCTAATTTAAAAACAGCCACTTCTTACAACAGTGAAACGAGTACTGCAGGCGTATTTCAAGGTGTTAGTCAACTAACCTCTTTAAGTTCAACCCTTCGTAAACAACTTCTCTCCATTGATGAAGAAGGCAGAAGCTTAATGGATTATGGTATTTCACTGAATTCTTCAGGTCTGCTTGAATTTACAGAGAGTACATTTACCGCTAAAATAAACAGCGATCCTAAAGATATTCAAGATTATTTTTCAGGCTCTACAACCTATGCAACTACGACATTTCAAGGAACAAGTGTGGCTTCTGGCGCTCTTAATATCACCTATGGTGACTTAACCATTAATGATATAGGTGTTCGCTTTAGCACAACCGCTGGTGCAACCGCTGAAGAAAATGCGCTTGCTTTGCAAAATGCTATTAATGCAGCGGGGATTTCAGGTGTAACAGCCAGCATGGATTCTAACAATGCAATTACGCTTAAAAGTACCACTGGCGAAAATATTGTTATTAGTAGTAAAAGTTCAGCACTTGATTCATTAGGACTTAAAGCGACCACGGTTAATAGTTCAAGCACAACGCATGTGGGTATGTTCTCCTCTATCAATGACCTGTTAAAAACCTATACAGATAGTAGTGAAGGTGTTTTATCTATTTATGCTGAGTCGTTAACAACGGAAAAAACACTCTTGACAGAACAAAGAGCCAAACTGGTAGAAAGTCTTGACACAAAATACGAAGCCATGGCAAAGAAATTTGCTGCTTATGATACGATTATTAATAAACTGACATCTTCATTTCAGTCATTATCGTATCTTATTAATGCGGAAAATGACGATTAATTATAAAAGGAAAACCTATGTATACCAATTTAGCTTATTCAACTTATTCACAAAACAACATCTCAATAGAGTCATCTGAAAAATTGATTAAGATGCTCTATGAAGGCGTTTTGCGATTTACTTCCCAAGCTAAAAAAGCCATTGAAGATGGCAATATTGAGAAAAGAACTTATTGGATTAATCGTAGTGCTGCTATTTTTGCTGAGCTGATTCATTCTCTAAATTATGAAGGTGGAACCATTGCCTATTATTTACGTGGTCTTTATACACAACAATTAAGACTTCTCACCGAGGCAAATTTACACAACGATGCCACACGACTTGATGAAGTGCTCAATGTGACCAAAGAATTACTGCAAGCATGGAAAGAAGAAACCGATGAAATCGTGGATTGATGCATTTACCATTGCGGTAGTTGAAGCCAACAGTAAGGGTATTGAAAAGCTTATTTTTTCAATGCCAGAATTTCAGAGCAAAGAGGAAATGCGTCAAGCATCTGCTCTGATTCAAGAAGCTTTGTTGATTATCAAAAATGAAAAAGAAGAAACATGGGCAACCATGCAAAAAATTAAAAAAACACGCAATTTTCTCACAGGAAGCATTACATCCCATCAATGTGAATACAGAGGGTAACTCCCTCTGTTAATCTTCAAAACATTTTCTAAGCAAAGCTGGACTTTCAGGTTTGCTCATAAGCGATACAATAATCGCTGTAAGCACAGAAAGAGGTAAAGCAATAATGAGCGCATCCACAAAAATAATTTTTCCACTTAAAAGTGAATCTACTCCAAAAAGTGCCTTGCATAGACCAAGTGCTTTAGCCTCTTGAAAATGAACAAATAAAAGCCAAAATGTTGAAACAAAGGCTCCTACCCCCATCGATGCAATCACTCCTTTTTTGGTCATACGTCTCCAAAAAAGCCCTCCTATGTATGCAGGTAAAAAAATACTTGCGCATAAAGCAAAAAAGATAGAGGTACTACGAGCAATAATGGCTGGTTGCTTATCAAAAACATAAGCCAAAGAGACCGAAAGAATAATCATAATAACAACGCCCATACGTGTAATAGACAATGAATTCGGATTATTTTTACCCACTATTTGCTCAAAAACATCTCGCCCAATAGCCGTTCCCATGGCATGAAATTGACTGGAGAGCGTACTCATCGCCGCAGAAATCAGAGCAAATAGAAAGATAAACGCAAACCATTTTGGCATAGATGCATTAATAAAATGGGGAATTACTTTACCCACACCACCTGTACTTTGAAGTGCATTTTTCCCTTCATTAAATTCATAGTACCACACATTAGAGAGAGAACCTACAATAAAGACAATACCCGTCATAGCAATAATAAAAACACCCCCAATCAAGACTGCACGATTGAGCTCATTTTTACTTTTAACGGTCATAAAACGAACCACTAATTGCGGTTGGGCAAGCACACCAATTCCCACACCCATGGTAATAGAAGTAATGACAAACAACCATCCCTCAGAAAGGAAAAGTGGCATTTTATTCCACCCTTGAAATCCCCAATTCATGGAAAGTTTCATTAAGAAGTCGGGGCTTCCTGCTTGCAATTCCTTAAGAGATACATTACTTAATGTAGCAACGGTTTGACTCCAAACCTCTTCTAATTTAAAAAAACCTATATCTATGCCTCCGACCGATTTGAAAACCATTACCAAAAGAATCAACATTGCCATAAACATAATGACACCTTGAAGTGCATCGGTTAACATAACGCCTTTTAAACCGCCTGCTAGCACATATCCAGTAATAATAATGGAAAAGACTAACAAAGCCATATGATAATCGACTTTAAAATATGCCACAATGAATTCTGTACCCCCAATTAAAACAGCCGAAGCATACAATGGCATAAAAAAAGCAATTAAAACACCGCCAAAAATTTGAATGAATTTAGAATTAAAACGCCTTCCTAGCAATTCAGGAAAGGTGTGAGCATTGAGTCTTATACCCATTTTTCGAGTTGGGTTCCCTAAAAAAACAAAGGCAACAAAAACACCAATAAAAATATTGCAAAACGTAAGCCATAATAAAGAATTGCCAAGCCATGCAGCCACACCTCCAAATCCAACAATAGCGGCGGTTGAAATAAACGTTGCTCCATAACTTAGTGCCATAACAAAAGGATGGGTATTTCCTCCAGCAATGAGATAATCTGCTGAATTTTTTGTTTGCTTATACCCTATAAATCCCAAATACCCCAAAACAAGAAGATAGAGAATAATAATAATATTTTCAAACATACCCATTACAAATCCTTATTGATTTTTGCTTCATCTTTATCCCACGTCTTCGTGTTCAGCGTTTTTTCTTCTTTATCTTTATTCCAGTAAACAATGCCATAAATGACACATAAAAGAGCACTAGCATTCATGAGCCAAAATGCCAATCCAACACCCAAGTCAAATGTTTCCATACGTACCTCTTTTTTGCAAAGTTTTCAAAAAGTAATATAAATCACTTTACTCAACTTTCGCACATAAGCCCTAACTCTTTTTGAGTGTAGGCACTGAGTACAGCGATAATATTGAGTAAATCTTTATTATCCTTGACAATATTCT
>RZYK01000018.1 GCA_009930355.1 Campylobacterota bacterium
GTTCTCTGCGAGAAAGGAGATGTGTTGAGAGAGGGTAAAAACACGGAAGAATTTCATCATAATGTTTTCGAAGAAACTGCTCTAAGGGAAGCTTTTGTGCATTATAAAGCGGAAGTGTGCATAACACTTTCGCTTCACCTTCATAAGGAACACTTACTGAGGCAATATTTTTTTGCTCGTACACAACAAGAGCATTCACAGTGACAATTTTGTAAGAAAACCAAAAAAGTTCACTGCAAAAAAGCCCTTGTGCGAGAACGACTAATACGCAAAAAGTTCGTGCCACCTACGTGCGCTCATTGTGATTTCCATACGAACACTATACAAACCATCTTTTAACGTAGCATCTGTAATGGCAGCATCTTTCACGAGTGCATTAACAGAGGCAACAATACGAGAATCCTTCAATGCCGCATCTTTAACGGTTTCATTTGAATTAATTTTTACGCCATATAGTTTTTCGCCCAACTGTCGATAACCATCCGTAATAGCGGCACGTTTAGCCAAAGCAATGGCTTGAGCTGGAGAAACCGTATTTTGCGGTGCAATGCCCTCGCCATAGACAACAAACGACTTCTCATTACTAAAATCATACGCTGCAGCTTTTGGATCTTTTGCAGGCGCTTCTTTGCTGGAACATCCAGAAACCAACATAACCAAACCCAAGCTTGCCAAAAGTGTTATAAACCATCTACTCATGCATACACCTTATAAATATTTTTATTTTTTTAAGCAACTACTATTCCAATTCTTCACTGGCAGGATTTTCATCCAAAAGCGAAGAAACGTCTTGTGTTGCGTTCTCTTCCTCTATCCCTTCAATATCTAGCTCCTCATCCTCTTCTTTAGGACAACGTGCAAGACTTTGAACCACGTCTTTGCCTTCTACTGAAACCACTTTTACACCACTGGTATTGCGCCCCGCTTTTCGGATAGTTTCCATATCGACACGGATCATTTTACCACTACTCGTGAGTGCCATCAAATCTTTATCTTCGTCAACAATAACAACACCCACCAAATCGGCTGTTTTTGGTGTAAGTTTCATAGCAATGACGCCTTTACCACCACGATTTTGAAGTCGATACTCTTCAGCCGTTGTTCGCTTACCAATACCTTTTTCTGTCACGGTTAAAAGCTCTTCTTGGTCATTATAAATAACTGCTGCACCTACAACACAATCATTCTCTTCTTTAAAGCGAATACCTGTTACACCACGTGCTGTTCGTCCAATTTCACGTGCATCACTTACTTCAAAACGAATACACATACCTTTTTTCGTCACAATGAAGAGATTTTTTGCCTCTTGAGTCACAATTTTAGCCGTTACTAATCCATCATCATCATCTAAGGTAATGGCTCTCACACCCACAGAGCGAATATTTTTAAATTCACTTAAATTCGTACGCTTAATGACACCATTTTTCGTAAAGAATGCTAATGATTTGGTTTCATCAAAATCGGTTGTTGGAATAATTGCCATAATTTTTTCATCGGCTTGCAACTGAATTAGATTGACAACCGCTTTTCCTTTTGCGGTACGGCTTCCTTCTGGAATTTTGTACACTTTAAGCCAATAGAGCTGTCCGCGGTCTGTCACAAACATTAAGGTATCATGCGTATCAGAGACAAAGAAACTCTCTATAAAATCATCATCATAGGTCGTAACAGCAATTTTTCCTTTGCCCCCACGTTTTTGTTTCTCATACTGTTTGAGTGGAACACGTTTAATGTATCCACGGTGTGTAATGGTGACAACCATTGGCTCATTCGCAATTAAATCTTCCACGTCAATATCATCATAATCATCCACAATTTCAGTAATACGTTTGGATTTAAACTTATCTTTTAACTCAACAAGCTCTTCTTTAATCAAATTATTAAGAAGTTCTTCACTGCGTAAAATATCACTTAATCGCTGGATTTCAAGCAACAATTCTGCCAATTCATTCTCAATTTTATCGCGCTCAAGTCCTGTAAGACGTTGGAGTCGCATATCAAGAATTGCACCTGCTTGCACTTCACTCAGATTAAAACGCTCAATCAAGCCATCTTTTGCGCTCTTCGTATCGGCACTGCCTTTAATGAGTGCGATAATCTCATCAATATTATCCAGAGCGATTTTTAAACCCTCTAAAATATGTGCTTTCGCCTTAGCTTTTTCAAGCTCAAAAATGGTACGGCGAATGATAACTGTTTTTCGGTGACGCAAGAAGAGTTGTAACAGTTCTATAAGTGTGAAGATTTTAGGTTCTTTGTTATGAATCGCAAGAAGAATAACACCAAAGGTGACTTCAAGATTAGTTGATTTATAAAGATTATTGAGAACAATATCACTCATCGCTTCACGCTTGAGCTCGATGACCAAACGAATACCATCTCTATCACTCTCATCACGAATTTCGCTAATACCCTCTATCATTTTTTCTTTAACAAGTGCTACAATTTGCTCAATAAGGCGCACTTTATTCACTTGATAGGGAAGTTCATCAATCACAATAATGTCTTTATTGCCTTTTTTCTCAATATGCACTTTTGAACGAATACGCACACGACCTCGCCCCGTACGATACGCTTCTAAGATACCTTTTTTACCGAAAATAATACCTCTCGTTGGGAAATCTGGACCTTTAATAAATTCCATAATCTCTTCTAAAGTTGCTTCTGGATTATCAATTAAAAGTAAAAGTGCGTCTAAAAGCTCATCCAAACAATGTGGGGGAATATTGGTCGCCATACCAACCGCAATACCGCTTGAACCATTTAAAAGTAAGTTTGGTACACGGCTTGGCAAAACATCAGGCTCCATCATACTGTCATCGTAGTTGGGAACAAAATCTACGGTATCTTTGTCTAAATCACGCAATAACTCCTCAGCAAGCACGGTCATACGAGCTTCGGTATAACGCATTGCAGCGGCACTATCACCATCAATTGAGCCAAAGTTTCCCTGACCATCAACCATAGGAATACGCATAGAAAAGGGTTGAGCCATACGAACAAGTGCGTCATACACTGCTGTATCACCGTGTGGGTGATACTTACCAATAACATCACCCACGATACGGGCTGATTTTTTGTAGGGACTGCGTGAAGAAATGGCAAGGTCATTCATTGCATATAAAATTCTTCGATGTACAGGTTTGAGTCCATCTCTAGCATCGGGAAGTGCACGCCCGATGATAACGCTCATTGAATAATCAAGATAACTGGTCTTTATCGATTCTTCGATATTAATCGTCTTAATATCTTGGTTGGTATTAAAAATATTGTCCATTCACTAACCTTATTATGTAGTATGCTTTATTTTAGCGCCCTTTTCCTTTCTTTTCAATAGGGGTCAGGGCTAAACTTTTAACTTTTTAAGATTTTACTTACGCCTGCAACGCTTAAATGAAGAAATCGAGAAATTTCACTTTTTGTATACCTATCTGCATAAGCATTTTTTATGGCAATGTTTCGTTCTGATTTTTCCTTTACATGTAAAAAATATTCTGTCAATTCTTTTACATGTAAAGATGTAATTTCACCCTCTACCTGCTTATATCGTGTGCGATGAAATGCCTCAATACATTCCACTTCAGTTTCATTTAAAGGAATATTTAAAACCTCAAAAAGTTCCTGCGTATGGTATTCTCGTAACACAAAGCTGTTTTCTAAAAACAAAGGTATTGCATCTTTAAAAATACTGTAGGTTGCACAATAAGGATATGCACCAATTCTTTCACTCATTTTGGCTTTTACAGGATTATTTTCTATGTATTTAAAGAGTGTAAAAAGATATTGCTCGTCTAAAACAAACCATGACTTAAAGCGGTCTTGCCACAAATGCCCTACACGATTGTAGCGCTTATTGAAGTAACTGGCATACTGAGCACCCAGTTGGCGCATGCCTGATGAGAGATTTTCACGTTTGTTTTCAAGAAGAATATGGTAGTGATTGTCCATCAAACAAAAGGAGTGAATGTTAAACTTAAACTCCTTAGCCACAGTTGCCATGAGTTCAATAAATTTTGCTTTGTCTTTTTCGTCTTCGAAAATATTCCCTTTAGCAACGCCTCTGTTATAGACATGATGGTACCCTAAACTTTCAATACGTAAACGTCGTGGCATAAAGACCCTCTTTTTTTGATAAAATTATACCACAGTACGTTAAAAAGTTAAAAGTTTAGCCCTGACCCCTATTAAGGAAATTTTGTGTTTGCTCATTTAAATGAAACGCTTCTGAAAGTCGTGGTGATTATTGCCATTCTTGTGATGTTTGTTATTCTTTACCTTACGGGTATTCTTTTTGTCTTAGGGGTAACATCGTACCCTTACATTTTTCTTCATAAGTTTGCCGCACTTTTGATTATTGGGCTTTTAGGTGTGCATGCTTGGTTGCGACGCTGCACCATTAAACGGCTATTACAAGAGTCTTTTGCGATTCTTACCAATACGCATATTCGCCATGAAGATAACATTGAGTTTTTGATTCATAACACTAAAAACCAATCGTTTCAAGAACTTTGCTTATGGTTTAATTGGGACAGTGCTTGGCTTCAATCGGAGCTTTCAAAAAATCACGTTCATATTGATCGTATCGAAGATACATTAAAAACCATTGCCAAAGCCAATAAAAAAGATATGTTTGAGATATTTTTACTGATGATGAAATTACATGTAGAAAAAAAGAACCCTTTGCCTGTATATAAAAATTCGTGTTCTCAACTATAAAATTTATTTATTCGTTTGCATTTACAATACGTGAACGGGTGATAAATTGATAGCCCTCGTCAATTTCCAATGAAAAAGAGTTTCCAAAAGCACTTTTTCCCTCTTTAACATCTAAAATAAGTTGTGAATAACGAAAATATTCAAACTGTTCCGCATCAATAAAAAATTCACATCCGCCCACTTCACCCATTTTTACGTTACGAGAGGGGACATGGAAATCTTTTTTTTCATAACACATAGGTGCAGTACCATCGCAACATCCACCACTTTGGTTAAAAACAAGCTCCCCATACTCTTTTTTCAACATCTCAATAACCTTTAAGGCTTCGGGAGTAGCAATAACTCTTTGAAATGACATAATAATTCCTTTTAAGGTGGCACGGAACAAAGCTCCGTGCCTTTTTGTTTAAAAAAATCCCAACGGTTTTAATGCATACGAAGTCAAAATATTTTTGGTATGACGATACGCATTTAACATCATCATATGTGTCTCTCGTCCAATACCTGATTTTTTATACCCACCAAAAGAGGCATGAGAAGGATAGAGATGATAACAATTCACCCATACACGACCCGCCTCAATACCTCGTGACATACGGTGTACTTCATGCACATCCCTAGACCAAACACCTGAGCCTAAACCATAAATCGTATCATTTGCAATAGAGAGCGCTTCTGCCTCATCTTTGAAGGTCGTCACACATAACACAGGTCCAAAAATTTCTTCTTGGAAAATGCGCATTTTATTATGCCCTTTAAAAATAGTGGGCTTAATGTAATTACCCTTTGGAAAGGTTTTATTTTCATAGGCTTCACCGCCAATAAGGCACTGTGCACCCTCCTCTTTACCAATGCGAATATAGTCTAAAATTTTCTCTTTTTGATTGAGAGAGGCTTGTGCTCCCATTTTTGTACTTGCATCCAAAGGATTTTCTTGACTAATCGCTTTTACCCTCTCGAGTACACGCTTCATAAAAGGCTCATAAATAGACTCATGAATCAGCGCACGTGATGGGCATGTGCACACTTCACCACTGTTAAAAGCAAACAAGACAAGACCCTCAATGGCTTTATCTAAAAAGTCATCATCGTGTGCCATAACAGAGGGGAAGAAAACATTGGGTGATTTTCCACCCAATTCAAGGGTTGAGGGAATGATATTTTCTGTAGCATATTGCATAATAAGCTGACCTGTGGTTGTCTCACCCGTAAAGCCTACTTTTTTAATATCAGGATGCGTTGAGAGATGTTTTCCAATTTTTCCACCCGCACCGTTAATCACATTCAGAACCCCTTTAGGGAGCACATCTTGAATTGTTTCCATCAAAAGAAGAATAGACAGTGGTGTTGCACTTGCGGGTTTGATGACCACACAATTACCAGCAGCTAAGGCTGGAGCAATTTTCCATGCCGCCATAAGAAGTGGAAAGTTCCACGGAATAATTTGAGCGACAACGCCTAGTGGTTCATACACTTCTTGTGAAATCGTTGTCTCATCAAGGTCTGCCACACTACCAGCTTCACTTCGAATAACAGAAGCAAAATAACGAAAATGATCTACCACTAAAGGCAAATCCGCTGCTAAGGTTTCACGAACCGCTTTACCATTGTCTAAGGTTTCGGAAATAGCTAAAAATTCTAAATTGGCTTCAATCTTATCTGCAATTTTATTGAGCATCTCGCTACGCTGAAGAACCGAAAAATGCTTAAACGTCTCAAATGCCTTCTTACCCGCTGCTACTGCTAGATCCACATCGGCTGTGGATGAACGTGGAATTTTTGTTAGAAATTCACCATCAACAGGAGAGAGATTTTCAAAATATTCACCCTTCAGAGGAGCGACCCACTCACCACCAATAAAATTCTCATACTGCGCTTTATAGCTTGGCTTAGCGTATACCATCAAAACAACCTTATGTAAGTAAATTCGGACAATTTTTGTCCGTTTCGTACTTTATTCCAGATTTCTTTAATACATGAGACAAAAATAAAGTTAATACTATTTTTTATAAAAAATTAATTTTATACTACATCTCTTTGGCATCGGCTAAAACCAAAGCAAACAGTACATTCACCCCATACTCTTTAAGTGTCTCATACGCTTCTTCCAACGTGCTTCCCGTGGTGACAATGTCATCCACCAAAATAGCATCTATTTTATCGTTACATGTAAAGATAAAACGACGTTTATTGGTTTGTCGGTAGGCTTTGCTTTTACCCGAATAACTCTCGTGATTTTGTGCTCTTAAGCTACCATACAGTGAGGTGAGAAACGGCTGGGTTGCTTTGGCTAAAATCGCACTGTGCGAGTAGCCGTGTCGTACATGGTCATCAATGGGAATGGCGTAAATGCCTTTGGGAAGAGAGAAGGTTTTTAAAAATTCAAAAAAAGTATGCTTTCCTAATTGAGCGAAGATCTTGGCGCCAATGTAGGTGTGTTTGGTATGAAGCAGCGGAGCTATGTCGCTATAGCTATAAAAAGAGTACACCCTGAGCCCATTCTCTAAAATTCTAAAAGCAGGCGTTGGGGCTAAAACGGTTGCAAGGCAGGTTTTACAAATCGGTTGCCAACTAAGATTTAAACACAGATGGCAACGCATTACATGTAAGGATTAGTCGATTTTAAGAATGGTTAAAAAGGCTTCCTGAGGGAGCTGTACTTTACCAATGGATTTCATACGTTTCTTTCCCTCTTTTTGCTTTTCTAAGAGTTTTCGCTTCCTTGTGATGTCACCGCCGTAACATTTTGCGGTCACGTTTTTACCCATGGATTTAACCGTTTCGCGTGCGATAACTTTGGTGCCAATACTCGCTTGAATCGCCACTTCAAACAGTTGACGAGGAACAATCTCTTTCATTGCTTTCACAAAATCACGCCCTCTGGTTTGCGCACTCACACGTGGAACGATGATGGAAAGTGCATCCACAGGCTCGCCCGCAACTAGCAAATCCAGCTTCACCAAATCACCCACTTGATACCCAATAGGCTCATAATCAAAACTGGCGTACCCTTTAGAAACCGATTTCAGCTTGTCGTAAAAATCCATCACGATTTCATTAAGGGGAATTTCATACTCTAACAGGACACGCTCAGGACTGAGATAGTCCATCTTTTTTTGAATACCCCGTTTGTTATTCATCAAAATGATGATATTGCCCAAAAACTCTGTCGGTGTTAACACGGTGGCTTTCACATACGGCTCAGAAATCTCTTCAAATTCATTGACGGGTGGAAGTTGGCTAGGGTTTTGGATATCAAGCACTTCCCCTTTTGTTGTTTTTACTTTATAGGTAACCGTTGGCGCTGTCGCAATCAAATCCAAATCAAACTCTCGCTCCAAACGCTCTTTAATGACTTCCATATGCAAAAGTCCCAAAAAACCAACCCGAAAACCAAAACCTAACGCAGCAGACGTTTCAGGCTCATAGGAGATGCTAGAATCATTCAGTTTAAGTTTATCAAGAGCATCTCTAAGCTCTTCAAATTTATCGGTTTCAATGGGGTAAAGTCCCGCAAATACGAACTGTTTAACCTCTTTGAAGCCTGCAATTGGCTCTTTCGTTTTGCTACGAAAGTCGGTGATCGTATCGCCCACTTTAACATCGCCTACGTTTTTAAGACCCAAAACGACAATGCCCACTTCGCCTGTTTTAATCATCGGTGTTTTTTCTAGCACGAGGGGATGCGGATACATAAGGTTTAAAACTTCGTGCTTTTTGCCTGTCCCCATTACATACACTTCTTGCCCTTTTTTGATGGAGCCATCATAAACTCGGACAAGAGCAAGTGCACCTAGATAATTGTCAAACCAACTATCGTAAATAAGCGCTTTGGTTGGGGCATTTTCATCACCTGTAGGAGCAGGAATTTTATCAACGATGGTATCTAAAAGCTCTCGAATACCTATGCCACTCTTTGCACTTACACTTAGTGCCTCGGAACAATCAAGCCCTATCGTATGTTCAATCTCATCTTTCACACGCTCAGGATCAGCGGCTGGAAGGTCGATTTTGTTGAGAACAGGAATAATCTCTAGGTTATTTTCAAGAGCAATATAAACATTGGCAATGGTTTGCGCTTCCACACCCTGAGAGGCATCCACCACTAAGAGTGCGCCATCACTCGAAGCTAAAGAACGACTCACTTCATACGAAAAATCCACGTGACCTGGGGTGTCAATAAGGTTGAGAATATAAGGCTGCCCCTCTTTGACATACGTTAATCGTACACTTTGCGCTTTAATCGTAATACCACGCTCTTTTTCGATATCCATGGTGTCCATCATCTGTGTGGTCATTTCACGAGCACTCACCGCACCACACTCTTGAATCAAACGATCGGCTAAGGTACTTTTACCATGGTCAATATGGGCAATAATTGAAAAATTTCGAATATTTTTTTGCATTAAATAAACAATCCATTAACACTTTCATTGTGATAAACACGGCGAATGACTTCTGCAAATACAGGAGCAACGCTTAAAACTTTGATCCTATCACTGGTCTCTTTTAAAGGAATTGTATCGGTCACAACCAACTCATCTAATTCACCCTTGGCAATTCTTTCATACGCTGGACCACTCAAAACAGCATGCGTACAACATGCCATGACACTGGTTGCACCACGTTTTTTCAAAACTTCAGCCGCTTTAACAATGGTGCCAGCCGTATCAATCATATCATCCACCAAAATTACATCTTTACCACTTACGTCACCAATAATATTCATGACTTCAGACTCATTGGCTTTTTCACGACGTTTATCGACAATGACCATATCCACACCCAACAGTTTTGCAAAACTTCGTGCACGTGCGACACCACCGATGTCAGGGCTTGCAATAATAGGGTTTTTGAGATTTTTAGCTTTAACGTAGTCATTAAAGACGATAGAACCATAAAGATTGTCCACAGGAATATCAAAAAAGCCTTGAATTTGACCTGCATGAAGATCAATAGTAACCACACGATCAATCCCTGCGGTTTGCATCATGTTGGCAACCAGTTTTGCCGTAATAGGAACACGAGGAGCAGCTTTTCTGTCTTGTCTAGCATATCCAAAGTAAGGAACAACCGCAGTAATGCTATTGGCTGAACTTCGTCTTAGGGCATCTGTTAAAATTAACAACTCCATTAAGTTAATATTAGCAGGTGCACACGTTGACTGAATAATAAACACATCTTTACCACGTACACTTTCACTCACTTGAACACTAATTTCTCCGTCACTAAAACGCTTAATTTCAGCCGCCGAAAGAGGCAAAGAAAGATGTTTAGCCACTCTTTTTGCAAACTCTGGATTTGCTGTTCCTGCAAAGACTTTATAGCCTCTCATAATCATATTTCCTTTACATTAAATAATGCTTTATTTTAGCGCATAGGGACTTAAGGTAGCGTTAATACTTTTTTAATTCTAAAGTGCCATAATATCAGAAGAGTTCTTAGGAGGTTTCTCATGAACAGCTTGCGTCGCTTTATTTCACTCTCGCTTTTATTCTCTTTTTTTATCATGTCTTATACAGGTGTTGTTCTTTTTTTAGCGCCCAAAGGACGTGTGGCAAACGCTACAAACTGGGAACTTTTAGGGCTAGATAAAACACAATTTTCTAATTTACATGTAAGTTTTATGGTCCTTTTTTTAATAGGTATGCTTTTTCATATTTACCTCAATTGGAACGCACTTTTCAACTACTTCAAAAACAAAAGCAGGGAATTTTCACTTTTTAACAAAGAATTTCTTTTAGCCTTTAGTCTTAATCTTTTATTTCTCATCGGAACCCTTTTGTATTGGGTGCCGTTTGAGACATTATTTGATTTTCAAGATAGACTTAAATCTTCATGGGAAAAAACCCAAAGCTTTTCTAATGAAAAGGCTAATCTATATGAACATGGAAAACGAAGGCTGAACATACACCCTTAAAACATCTCAAACAAGGAGTCAACATGAAAAAAATTGGTGTGCTCTTAGCACTCATAGGGCTTTTAAATGCTGCGGATACTACAAGGGGGCCTGTTGCCTTTGAATCCTACGACACAAATAAAGACAATATCATTACCCAAGAAGAGTTTCAAGGAGTAAAAAACGAACGCATGAGTGCTAAAGCAGAGGCAAACATGCCCATGCGAAATGCCTCAAACACGCCTGAGTTTGGTTTTTTTGATACCAATAAAGATGGGAAAATTACCAAAGATGAGTACCAAAAAGGGCAATTGGAGCGTATGCAAGACAGACGTGGTAAAGGCAGACAATAATCGTTACATGTAAGAACAAAAGGCGAATTGATTTTCGCCTTTTTTACGCACGACTGGAGATAAAAATGCCTAAGACAATTAAGGCAAGTCCAAGGACTTTATAGAGTGTCACACTCTCTGAAAAAAGAAACACGGAAGAGACAAACACTACCACGAACGTAAGTCCCATAAACGGATACGCATAACTTAGCTCAAACTTTGTCATCGCTGCCATCCAACACAATGAGGCGACAAAAGCAGAGACAAAGCCACTCAAAATAAATGGGTCTAAAAAAAGTTTGAGTAAAAAAAAGATTTTTTCCATACTTGCTTCAGGTAAATGCCCGTAATTTGGGATGCGCCATTTAATGACAAGCTGACCATAGACGGTAAAAAAAATCGTACCAAAAATGTATAAATGTGCCATCAAGCTCTGCTCCATTTCATTAAAATTTCACACACTGTATGAATCTCTTCAGGTGTAATACCATAATAAAGCGGTAAACGAACTAACCGTTCACTCTCTTTTGTGGTATAGACATCCTCACCAAACATACGACCGTATTTTAACCCAGCAGGCGCGCTATGAAGGGGTAAATAATGAAAAACTGCTCCTATATTTGCCTCTTTAAATTGCTGCAATAATGCCGTTCTCTCTTCTAAATCTTTGACTTTAAAATAGAACATATGTGCATTGTGCAGACATCCCTCAGGAATACATGCAAGTTCAATCAAGCCTTTTTTTACCAAAGGCTCAAGGGTTTCATGGTAGATTTTCCATGCATTTAAACGGTGTGATTGAATCGCATCTACTTTTTCAAGTTGCCCCCAAAGATAAGCCGCTTGAAGCTCACTGGGCAGATAACTACTGCCGATATCCATCCAACCGTATTTATCGACCATGCCTCTAAAAAACTGACTGCGATTGGTGCCTTTCTCACGAATAATCTCCGCCCTGTGCGCAAACTGTTCGTCATTAATCAACAACAATCCACCCTCACCGCCACTGGTCACATTTTTGGTTTCATGAAAACTAAATGCCCCTAAATGACCAATCGTCCCTAAAGGCTTGCCTTTATAGGTTGCTTCAAAACCTTGTGCTGCATCTTCAACCACAAAAAGCTTATGACGTGAGGCAATCTCCATAATCACATCCATCTCGCATCCAACTCCTGCATAATGAACAGGTACAATTGCCCTTGTTTTAGACGTAATGGCTGCCTCAATCAAACGCTCATCAATGTTCATCGTCTCTGGTCGAATGTCTACAAACACAATTTTTGCCCCACGAAGCGCAAAGGCATCAGCCGTACTCACAAAGGTGTAACTCGGCATGATCACCTCATCACCCTCTTTGATGTCTAAAAGCAGCGCTGCCATTTCAAGCGCATGTGTGCATGAAGGTGTAAGCAGGGTTTTAGGACAACTATAACGTTTTTCAAACCATTCTTGACACGCTTTGCCAAATGCACCATCGCCTGAAATTTTAAGGCTATTCATTGCTTCTAAAACATAGGTGTCTTCATTGCCTGTTCGAGGCGGTTTATTAAAATGTATCATTCTTTACTCTTCAATAAATTTTATAGAGTTGTGAGAACTCTTGACACGCCTTTAGAGCTAAGCTCTAAAAGCTACGCTAACGCTAAGTTCTCTTCGGCAGAGTGCCCAGCGCACCTTTGGTGCTTTTTTATTAATGAATCTGACTACTTTTAAGAAAATTTTTGGCGTTCTCGCCTTCATTCAAAATCAAATCTATCACACTCACCCCATGCTCAAAAGGAGGGAAAAGCTGATGATACTCTGTGTACCCACTATAATCCATCCACTCTACACCAATACCTGCTGCTTCAAAAATGGACTCATCCAAATAATCCCGAGCCGCTGGCCCACTGAGATAGCTCGTCGCCCCCAACTCCTGACATAATGCCAAAAGCCTCTCACTTTTGCCCTCAGCCAACACAAACTCTCTGGAGTCTCGAATGATGGTGTTAATCTCAAGCATCCCACACAACGCCTCAATAAAATAACGATTAATCTCGCTAATATGCGTCTGTGTCGCTCCTGCATACAACGCTTCAAACTGCTCTTTGTAGGCTTTAAAAAAAGGCGCTTTGGCATAACTTTGCGCAATGCTTTTCCAATGATTCACAGGCCATTTTGCATCGGTAATGAGTGTTTCATTGATTTTTTGATGCAAACTCTCCTGACGCACAGGAATACTCAGCCACTGCAAGCCATTTTGGGTTTTAATTTTATTGCGGTTTCGCCAGTCATTTTTAGTGTATTGCATATCATCGTACAACACAAACTCATCCACACTGCCAATAATGTCAAAATACCCCTTCCACGGGATATAATTTGACTGTAAAATTGCTACTTTTTTCATAAATTAATCGTCTCTTGAATAATATAAAGCGGTCTTCGTTTGACCTCATCAAAAATCTTGCCAATGTAAAGTCCTGCAATACCAATAATGGCAAACAGCAGTCCAAACATAAAGAACATGGATACCATTAAACTCGTCCAACCCTCTGTGGCCGTACCAAAAAGAAAATAACGAAGCACTAGCCAACTTGCATACATGACACTAACCAAAGCAATACTAAAGCCCAATTGAATCGAAAGTCGAAGCGGTTTATTGGAGTGCGATACTATCGAGTCAATGGCTAATTTAAAAAGTTTAGAGAGATTATACGATGAACTTCCATACGCTCGTGGCGCATGTTCAATATCAATTTCTGTTTTTTTAAATCCTACCATTTGAGCAAAAAGAAGAAAATCACGGCTATGTTCTCGGTAACGGTTAATTGTTTGCACTACTTTTTGAGAGTAAATACCAAAATTGGCAATGGAATTATCGTGTTTGCTATCGGTAAAATATTCTAAGACCTTATTAAACATACGAGAGCCTAAGCGTTTTAAAAAGCTATCTTGTCGCTCAACACGTCTACCAAATACAATATCATACCCATCCCGTGCAGTAGTGTAAAGCTTGATAATCTCTTCAGGTCTGTCTTGCAAATCACAATCCATTACGACCACCCAATCCCCTTTGGCATGATCAAGTCCTGCGGTGATGGCATAGTGTTGACCAAAATTACGAGAGAGATTAATCCCTTTGACCCGTTCATCCCGTGCACACAACATCACAATACGCTCCCATGAACCCTGTGGACAGGCATCATTCACAAAAATAATTTCAAAATTATTACTAATTTGAGAGAGAGATGTAACTAAACGCTCATACAGCTCAACCAAAGACTCTTTAGAACCATATACAGGAGAAACCACACTAATCTTGATAGACTCCAAGCAGAAACCTTTACATGTAAATTATGGAGCCGTTATTATACGCTTTTTCTTTGATGGTTTTGCTATTTTTTTTTCATACAGCGGATTTTTCTCAAAAATGAAAATAGTGTACTTTCCATAGCTAAACTGTTCAATAAAATCAGGCATATTGGATGCCTTAATGCCTTCATTAAATTCTTCAATATTGTTTTCATCGGTTACAAAAAAGACTTTGCCATCGGTTGAATTCTTTTGATACCAACGATCATTAGAAAGCCAGTGTTCAAGCTTAATGCCTTCTTTGGAAATAATAATAGGACGAATATCTACTTCACTATCACTAAAAACAGTGTAAATATGCGAGTCCCAATAGCTTGCATAACCAAAATGAAGCCCTTTATTTCTGAGCTCTTCCACAAAAGCAATACGCTCATCTACAATACCCCTCCACTCTTTAGGAGAAACATACTGCCACGACAACCCAATAGCAAGAAGTAAACAAAAAGAGAGAACCAGTTTCATAAATCTCGAAAAAAAGCGCCACATCATTACATTACACACTAAAATCATCATGATAAAAGGAGAAATATAGCGAATATTATTACGTGCAGCCCATGCATGTTCATGCAAGGAAGTTGTCGCATAGAGTGTAAAAATTAAGAAAAATCCCACATAAGAGAAAAAAACAAAAAAACGCTCCGTAGCACTCATTTGGAAAAAAGTTCTCTTTACATGTAAAAGAGGAACAATAAGAACAAAAGGATAAAGAAAAAACTTAATCAAAGAAATTCCACCCTCCAAAGAAGAGGCACAAATACCCTGATTCCATTCAGCACCTATAAAATTAAAAAGCCCCAAAAAGGCATGTGCGATATGCACAGGCAACTGTTCAAGAGGCATCAGCACTGCTTGGTTTGCACCCCCTGAAACTTTGAGGCTCTCTAAAAGCGTTTGATGTGCCACAATACCTATGCCGATAACACTTATGGCAAAGAGAATAATGAAAATTCTCTTTATCGAGCGAAAACGTCTCATAACGCCTTGAAACGTCTTATAAGAATCTTTCGCAAAATAAAGGGTTAAAGCTAAAGCACCAAAAAAAGGAACCACATAATAGACAAAAAAACGTATAGGATTGGCAAGAACAAGCAGATACAACAATGCCATAAAAAAGATAAAGGCTTTAATTTGTGTCGCTACACTCAGTACATGAGGGCTTAATTTACGAAAAATAAACATAAAGGCTATCATAAATAAAAAGTACCATGTATACGCTGCTTCACCATACAATTCACGCAAATACATCGGTGAATATCCCACGCATACGACTACACCGCCCATCAAAGAAGCCACACGTGAAAACATCAAAGAGCGTAAAAACGCATACAGAAAAACCACCATAAAAAGTGTTACAAAAAAGACCGCAAACGCATGAGCAAAGTATCCATTTTTACCCAATAAAACCCATGGAATCACTAAGATTTGTTTATAAAAAACCCATAAATCATTATTCACATACCACCAATGTGTTGGGAAAAACGTTCCTGCATAAACAATCTCTTCAGCTAAAATATTAGCAATGGCAGCATCCGAATTAAAATAAGCCCGATAAGTTTTAAAAATATAAAAACTCACCTCATAAAGCACAAGACTTAAGAGAGAAAAAGCACCCAATAAAGGCAGTATTTTTTTGAATAATTGCTTTTTTGAGCGCATGATTACTCTTTGTTCGATAAAAATTCAATCGCACGTTTATAGTAACGACTCTCTTCTAATCCCTCTTCTTTAAGCGCATTGACATACAAAATCAACCGTTCATCAATTTTACTAACAATTTCATCCATATCATCAGTGAGAATAATTAACTCAACATCTTCAGGACGAATGGCATGATGTTCAACCAGAGTGGTCTTAATAAAATCATGAAGCTTTTCCCAATAATTTTTACCGTATAAAAAGATACTAATCTTCGTAATTTTCTTTGTTTGTGTCAAGGTTAAGGCTTCAAAAAGCTCATCAAGTGTCCCAAACCCTCCTGGAAAAATAACATATGCCAAAGAGTATTTAATAAGCATAACCTTACGCACAAAAAAGTAGTCAAAACTTAAATGCTTCGTGGTAAAATCATTGCCTGATTGTTCGTGAGGCAGATTGATATTTAGCCCAATGGATTCACATTTACCAGATTCGAACCCCCCTTTATTGGCTGCTTCCATAATCCCTTTGGAACCGCCTGTAACAATCGCATACCCTTTTTTTCCAAGCCTATGGGCTAAAGTATAAGCATCTTTATAATACCGATTATTGGCATGAAATCGTGCACTTCCAAAAAAGGTAACCGCCGGTCCTAAATCGTGGAGTTCATCAAAGCCTTTGACAAAATCAGACATAATGCGAAGCACGCTCCACTCATTGGTATGTTCAATATCTTTAATACGCTTTGATTCACTCATACTACTTCTTTAACGTAATTTTTCTAAACGTTCACGCTTAGTGCCAATCTCTCCGATTTGAACACCAAAGTTGCCATCGACAATGACCACTTCACCCATCGCAATGACTTTATCACCTACCAAAATTTCTAAAGGGTCATTAGCCAGTTGGTCTAACTCAATGACCGAGCCTATATCCATACTCAAAACATCTTTTAATAACATTTTTTTTGAACCAATGCGCACACGAATGGGCAATCTAACATCTTTGATTAATTCTATATTACTCATCTCTTCTGGACTCATATTGGGAACTACTTTTTTAGGCTCCATTGGAGCAGATTCTTGGGGAACTTCTTTAGGTGCAGAAACCTGAGGTTCTTCTTCAACAAGAGGAATCAGCTCATGAGAAATAGCAAAAGCAATTGTGTCGTGTGAATTTTGAACCGCTAAATTGTAAATAAAAAGCTTCTCGTAGCCTTTAAAATCAATCTGAGCATTTGGGTCAATATAATCAACACTCTCAATGTTAAAGTCAAGTTTTGGCATATTTTTCTGGCTACCAAGTGAACGTGAAAAAGAGCTTAAAATATTGGAGATAATCTCTTTGGTTGCATCTAAATCTTCTGCATCCATCTCCTCTTTTTCAACACCATCCCCACCTAACATCATATCGCCAACGGCTGTTGCAATGGATGTTGCCATCGTAACACGCATACGCCCTTGCATATCACCGCCTACAGAGACATCTAACTTAGCTAATGGAGGACTCAGTCTAAGCTTACTCTCTGCGCTCTCCTCTTTATTAAGTTCAACATGAGGGGCAATACCTGTTAAGCCTTCAATGGTTGAAATAATTTCTTGTTGCAATAATTGTACAAATGTATTCACACCTTACCCCTGTTGTGGTATATCAAAAGATGAAATTTTTGACTTACGAATTTGCTCTAACTCTTCGAGTTCGTCTTTAACTTCATCTTTATCGGTTTTCACTAAACGCTCTATCTTGATTGATTTATGAAAACGATGCAAACCGATCTCTGCTAAAAAAAGCTCTTTTTTATCAATCATAACAATGGCTTTATCATCAGCTGCACGATCTAAGCGAATAATATCCCCTTTTTTAAGCTCTAAAAGTTCGCCTACGCTCAAATCTGCTTGACCAATAATCGCCTCATTGAAAACTTCAGCACGTGAGATGAGAGTATTGAGTTCTTTATTACGGCTTTTTTTTGCACTGGTCTCCCCCAACATAATATCACGATTGGCAAGGCGAGAAAGAATAGGCTCTAAATAAATAACAGGATAACATAAGTTAATCATTCCACTGGAATTGCCAATAATAATCTCCATCACCACCATAATAACAATCTCATTTTGTGAAACGATTTGCACAACGTTAGGGCTAGACTCTTTGGTCTCAATGGCAGGATACATATCGGTGATGGGCGACCATCCCTCTTTAAGACGTTGCATAATAATACGCAAAATGGCATCAAGCAAATTTAACTCAATATCGGTTAATTCTCGTGTTGATTCGTACGACTCGCCAAGACCTCCTAAGAGCCTATCTATCATGGGAAAAGCAATGGAGGGATTAATCTCAATAATACAATTTCCATCCAATGGCTTAATCGAAAAAACGTTAAAGCTCGTAGGACTAGGCAAAGACATCAAAAACTCGCCATAGGTCATCTGATCCACAGAGTGTAACTGAATTTCAACGATACTTCGCATAATAGAAGAGATTTGGGAGGCTAAATTTCGTGCCATTTTGTCATGAATGCCCTTAACCGCACGTAATTGCTCTTTAGAGACACGATTAGGGCGTTTAAAATCATAGAGAATAACTTGCTTACTCTCCGTGTTATCCATTTCACTCGAGAGCGTATCACCTTCTTCTTCAACCACTTCTAAAAGGGCATCTATCTCTTCTTGACTTAATATATCAGCCATGAGCTATTCCTAACTCTTCTTTAATTTTTGCTAACAATTTTTTATGAATTTGTGAAATTCTTGACTCGCTAATTTCTAAAATATCGCTAATCTCTTTTAAATTAAGCTCTTCAAAATAGTAGAGTTGAATAATCATCTGCTCACGCTCACTAAAGTTAGAAAGGATACCTTGAACCATCTCCATCAGTTCATCTTTTTCCACTTTTTGTGCGGTGTCTTCGCCAGAGAGAATGGTGACTTGCTCATTGAGTGACATCACAGAGACAATCATTGCGCTATTACGTGCTTCAGCTATTTTTTCAATATCTTCGCCCAACACTTTTGCCAAATACGCATCATCAGGCTCACTCCCATGTTCGCCCAAATAGGCGGTAATTTCATGATCAACCAGTTTGATGAGACGCCTATTGGCTCTGCTCATCGTATCAAGGGAACGTAAAAAGTCCAGCATCGAACCATAAACACGTTTTTTGCCATACCCCCAGAAAGAGTCATTTTGGTCTTTATCGTAACGACGAGAAAGTTTTATCATTTCTTCAGTACCAATGGAAATCAAATCATTCACATCCACGGAAGCTGGCAAACGCTCACGCAAACGATACGCCATAGCACGTACGGCAGGAAGATATTGCAAGACAAGCTCATCTTGCTCTTTTTTGAGATTTTGGCTGTATGGGTTAGGCTGCTTTTTGACCATAGGATTCATTACTATCAGTTGAGCCTTTCATAAACTTTTCATATTGTTGGTTCATATTATC
>RZYK01000182.1 GCA_009930355.1 Campylobacterota bacterium
TTTAAACCACCTATCGCTTCTGTGAGGTCTCCCGGACCCAGCTTGGCAGCACAACCCGCAGCTTTGACGTACTTGGTCAATTTTGCTTCGTTGTTCATTTGCTTCCTATAAACTAATTGTACCCTCTCCGCCAAAAAGCATCTCTAAGGTGCCATAGGCATTGCCAATTTTTCCGACTTTTAATTTGTCCGTGAGCCCATAAAACTCTAAACAAACCCCACACGAGTAAATTTCAACACCTTTAGCTTCAAGCGCTCTTAACACTTCGATAACAGAAGAATCTTCTTCTGCTGCTGTGAGATACACCGCCGTATTGACGCAAATAAGACGTTTTGGAATTTTAGGCAATTCAAGTGCTGATTTTAAAAAACCCACAACGAGTTTTGCACCCAATTCCCCCTCGCCTACGGTATGGCTTTTTAAAAACAAGGTTTTGTCTAAAAATCCATCATCCTTAGGATTAGCGACAATTTGACATGCAAAACCTTTAATAATCGACACAAGCGTTTTGCCATCTTCTAAACTCTCTACACGTGTTTCAAATCCACCATTTTGTGCAAAACGCACCACATTTTCTCGTGCAGCGATATTATCCACAACGACTTCCAAAATCGAATCATTCGGTAAACTTTCTAACGCTTTTTTAGTTTGTAATACAGGCTCAGGACACGCTAAGCCACTGCAATCAATTTTCATGAATTTCCTTTGGTAAGTAATAACATTTGTCTAAACCTTAGACCTAAAAGAGCAGAAGAGAGATAAAAATCTCTCAGAATAAACAGTGAATGATACAAAAGCCTATTTTTGGTTCATAGTCTTTTCAACCCACGTTTGAGCCGCTTCAACGCTCTCAAAGGTGTGGCTTTTTGCTACTTGCACCTGACCCTCGTAAAAACGAACCCGAATACCATCTTGAACCTCATCAATTTTAATCCGCGTAATACGATCTGCATTCAGATACACTCTGTCATTTAACTTTACAAACATGTGAAACTCCCTTTCTTTAATAATGCTTTATTTTAACACGATTTTTGTAAAACTATCCCTCTTTCGCTCACATGTTAAAAGCTTATTTTTAAAATGAATAGAAAATATAGTACGTCCATAAATGTAATTTTTTTACATACCATCATTAATAAAGCCCAACACTCGTTGCTTTAAACGAAAGGAAAACATGAGAATGCAAAGCTAAAGATAAATGCTCATAAGAATTGGGTGTCATCATGACAATCAAAATAATGCTATTGATTTGAACGCTCAACTCCATAATATGCCCACGTTTCTCAACCTTAATAATCATTCCTTCTATCTCATTTTTAGCAGAAGTTTCTATTTTTGTGGTCGTAATAATAATATTTTCTGGTCGAATAGAAAGACGTACCTTTTCTCCAATCTTTGCTTCACAACTTGAATATACCTCAAAACCATCTGCGTTTAAAATCGTTAAATCAGGCTCTTTACGAACAACCGTTGCTTCAAAAATATTTGTACCCACAAAATTTGCCACAAAATCACTATTAGGATGTGCGAAGATTTCATCAGGCTTTCCAACTTGTAAGATTTCACCAAATCTCAAAACAACACACATATCAGCCATTGCCCATACATCTTCAAAATCATGTGTTACATGTAAAACCGTTGTACCATATTTTTTTGCAACATCTTTGACAAGCTTACGCATCTCTTTTTTTATTTTATAATCTAATGCGCTAAACGCTTCGTCCATTAGCAAAAGTTCAGGCTTTACCACGAGAGCTCTAGCAATGCTCGTTCTTTGCATTTCTCCACCACTCAGTGTTAAAGGTTTTCGCTCTAAAAGATGATCAATATTGAGCAATGTAGCGATTTCTCGAACCTCTTTCTCATTGTCTATTTTCTCTGTGGATTTCTTTCTTAATCCATATAAAATATTCTCATACACACTCATATGAGGAAATAAAACATAATCCTGATACACAATACTAATATTTCTATCTTCAATATTTTTATAGGTAATATCTTCTCCTTTAAGATAAACCTTACCTTTATTGGGAGTATAAAAACCTGCTATATTTTCAAGTAAGATGGATTTTCCACTTCCACTTGGACCTATAATAGTGACGTATTGCCCCTCTTTTACCTCTAAATTAATATCTTTTAAGTTAAATTTTCCTAAACGTATAGTGATATTTTCAATCTTCAAAAACACTTTTTTTACCCTCCATATATTCAAAAAAGAGGATTGCAATAAAAGAAATAGTAATAAGAACAATACCACTTGTAATCGCCATTCCTAAGTTTCCATACGATATATTAAGAAAAAGGGTAATAGGCAAAATTTCCGTTTTCATGTAGGTACCCCCTGCTAAGATAAGTACGGCACCAAATGCTCCCATGGTACGAGCAAAAGTAATAATAGTAGAAGCATATATGCCATTTCTCACCAAAGGTATAGTGATATTTTTAAATGTTTGAAATTCTGTATAACCTAAGCTTCTTGAGACATTTTCATACCGCTTGGATATTCCTTCAAACGCCGCATATACAATTCTAATGGCATAAGGTAAAGCAGTAAAAAATTGTGCTATGACAATAGCACTTTTGGTAAAAACAATAGAAATTCCAAAATAATGCAATAAATCACCAACATATGTCCTGCTAAACAAAAGCAAAAGAGCCAACCCTAAAACAAGTTCTGGAAATGCCATAGGAAGGTTCATAACGGTTTTTAAAATAGCTTTACCAAAAAAATCATACCGTGACAAGGCATAGGCTATAGGAATGGCAACGGCAATGACTAAAAGTGTTGACAAAGATGCTGTCATTAAAGAGAGTTTTAAAGAATAGAGCATTTCCGAAGATTGTAGAGCCTCTAATACCTCTTCAAACTTTGGAACAAAAAAAAGACTCAATATTGCCATCAATAAAAGAAGTGTCACGCATAAAGAAAGGGCTATACTAAAGAACTTAAATGTAAAAAAATTCATAGTTTAAATCCCCATTTTTCCCATATCTTTTTCGACTCAGAATTAACCATGTAATCGTTAAAAGTATTGGCAAGTGCTTTATTTTTACTCATACTGCCAACCCCATTTAAAATCGTTTTTATCGCATTTTCGTCTTCAGGAATAGCAATAATTTCAAGTTTTCCCTTTTCCTTTGCCCAGGTAACCATATCTTCCCAAATAATAGCAACATCCGCTTGATTCATAGCCATATAAACCAAAAGTTGATTGACTGTTCCAACCTGTGTCACAATATTTTTATCTATGGCTTCTCGTAATCCTTTTTTTGCGAGCATTGCATCAGAGACTTTTCCTATCGCCACACTTCGTGGATCACCATAAACTATTTTTAATCCATCCTGCGTTAGATCACTCAGTTTTGTAATATTTTTAGGATTTCCTTTTTGTGTTACAAATACAGGAATATGTTTTGTAACGTGATAGGCACTTTTTTTCTCTACCAGCCCCTTTTCGATTGCCTGCTCGCTATAATACTCAGCCCCAGGAATAAAAACATCACATCCTGTGGTTCCAAGTATTGAAAAAAGTTCTCCAGAACCACCATAGTGAACATCTATCTTTGCGCCTGTTTTATCTTCAAACTGTTTGACAATTTCATTCATAGGCTTCATTAAACCAGCCCCACTACACAAAAGTAACTTTTGGTTTTCAAACTCCTTAGCCAAAAGAAAACTACTTAAAAACATTAGAATCAACAATCCTTTTTTCATTTCAAACCCCTTTATGTCAATATGTTAAAATTGCATATTTATACATACACGTAATGCAAGGAGATAGAAATCCCCCTGCATTAACGTAGTCTATTATTCACAAACCTCACGGTTAAGAAAACCATAATCGAGAGTATAATCATCACCGCTGCAACAGGGGCTGAGTAGCTAAGCCCAAAGCTGGTAAAACGATCATAAATTAGCACAGGTGCGGTCATAGGATGATAGACTAAAATCACCACTGCCCCAAACTCACCCAAACCTCTTCCCCACATCATCAAACACCCATTGACGATATCTTTTTTCGCATTGGGCAAGGAAATAGCAAAAAAGACTTTAATGGGACTAGCCCCTAGTGTTCGTGCCACCTTCTCAAGCTTGACATCCACTTTTTTAAACCCCTCTTTAGCCCCATTGATAAGAAATGTTGCGGAGAGAAACATCATCGCTATCATAATACCCGCTTCCGTGCCAATAAACTTTAGTCCAAACAGATCAAAAAAGCTCCCCAATGAGCCATGCCCAAAAGCAACTAAAAGCGCAATACCCGCCGCCGTA
>RZYK01000183.1 GCA_009930355.1 Campylobacterota bacterium
TGTAATATGCCCAAAAACAACTCCACTTGTCGCCCCCACATAAAAAACAGGAGTAATAATTCCCCCACTTCCCCCAGAAGCAAGCGTCATAGAAGTAAAGAGTGTTTTAAAAATAAAATCATACCAATGCACATTATCGGAGATGAGCGTATTGGGACTGAGGGCATCACGAATGGTTCCTAAGCCTAAACCCAAATAATTTTCAGAAAGAAAATAAGAGATCACGACCATCACGACGCCAGCAGCAAACGCTTTTAAGTAACGGTTATAAGGAATATTTTTTATCCACATTTCTACTTTATTCACCACGGTAATAAACAAATCAGAAACAACCCCAAAAAAAACACCCGCTAAAACCACCTGCATAATCAGTGAAAAATCTAAACTAAATGCTCTGTACATGTTAATGTCATAATAATGATAACTCACGCCTAAAAACTGTGCTGTCGTAAAGGCTACAAATCCAGCAATAAACGATGGCAGTAAAACATCATACATAATCACGCCAATAATAAGCACTTCAATACCAAAAATCGCTCCTGCAATGGGTGTACCAAATACCGAAGCAAATCCCGCACTAATACCACATATCACCAGTTTTTTGCGATCCGATTTTGAAAATTTCAAAAGTGTTGCCACAAACGATGCCGCCCCTGCACCAATTTGAGCCCCTGGTCCCTCTTTGCCTACCGAACCTCCTGAAAAAATGGTTAGAACCGTAGCCACTAACTTAACAGGAATCACTTTAGCATTGATGTAACCATCACGTTTATGCACTGCCTCAATCACCTTTTCAGTACCATGCCCCGTGGCATTTTTATCAAATGTTTGGACAATCCACGTCGTTAGCATTAATGCAAAAGGGAGGGTAAAATAAAAAGGGAAAGGAAGAGTTCCTCTTGTTGCTTCAGCTGTTGAAAGAATAGTTAAAAAGAGGGACATCAACCCGCCTATCATCATTCCAACAACCGAAGAGAGAAAAAGCCATTTCGAGACACTGAAGAAAATCACGGTTTGTTCAACAACATGTTTATTCATAACATTTCTTTCAATTTGGGCTACTTTCATTATAGCCCTCTTTGATAAAATTTTTCTAAATACCTACTATCACCCCACCATCGCTGAGACAATCTCTTTTGCTTTTTTCTTTGCCGCTTCCACTTCATCTAAAACAAGAGCAACCGCCATACGACGTCCCACATGGCTCACAGGTTTTCCAAAAACACGCACATAAGAGTTTTTAGAAAAGGCACTCTCTGGAATGTTCAATACTGGCAAATGCTCTTCTTTCAAGCTCTTAAACGCCCCACTTGCCCCTGCGCCGTAAAAGGTAAAGTCAAGTGGTAAGCCTAAAACGGCTCTTACATGTAAAGCAAATTCGCTCTGGCTTTGCGTGATAAGTGTGACCATTCCCGTGTCGTGTGGACGGGGGCTTAGTTCTGAAAAGTAAACCTCATCGTCTTTCACAAAAAATTCCACACCAAAAAGTCCTCGCCCGCCCAAACCATCAGTAACGGTTTTTGCCATAACTTGCGCTTTGGCTAACACGTCAGGTTTCATCATTACAGGCTGCCAACTGAGCACATAATCCCCATTTTCTTGAATATGCCCAATCGGCTCACAAAAAACCGTCTCTGTGCCATTACGAACGGTGAGCAACGTAATTTCATAATCAAATGGAATAAACTCTTCAACGATAAGCTCACTCGCATCGCCTCTAGCTTCTTTAGCGATTTCCCACGATTTTTGGATATCTGATTCACTTCTAATGACACTTTGCCCGTGTCCTGATGAACTCATCACAGGCTTCACCACACAAGGAATACCCAACTTCTTAGTCGCCTCTTGTAATTCTTCAAGCGTTTTAACAAAGACATAGCCACTGGTCTTAAGTCCTAGTTTTTCAGCGGCAAATTCACGAATATTTTTACGGTTCATCGTTTTTTTCACAGCGTCCGCATTGGGAATGACACAAAAGCCCTCTTTCTCTGCCTCAATCAATGCATCAATGCTCAGCGCTTCCACTTCAGGCAAAATGTAGGTCGGTTTTTCAAGGCGTATCACCTCTAAAAGTTCCTCTTTGTTTTTCATATTGATAACATAGCTTTTATTGGCAACCAAATGAGCAGGTGCTTGTGGATACGAATCGACCGCTACAGTCTCGATGCCAAGACGAGAAGCTTCAATAACAACTTCTTTGCCAAGCTCTCCGCTTCCGATGAGCATGATTTTTGTACTGTTGCTTTTAAGGGGAGTTGTAAAACGCATGATATCCTCTGTGTGTTAAATTGAGAGATTTTACACAAAAGTGGTTTAAGAAAACTAAGGTAAGACTAATCTTTGAAAAATTCGCTTATATCACAGTCTAATATTTTTGCGATTTTGTAGAGATGTTCTAAATTGAAATGTTTTTTATTGTGATAGACTTCAGCAACGGAGATTGTTCCCACTCCTGTATGCCCCAAAGCAAGCCCTAACTCCATTTGAGTCAGCCCTTTTTCTTGCCTGAGCCTTTTAACATTTTTGCCGATAAGACGATAAAAATTGGCAATTTCTTCGTCCGTAAAATCAAAATAAAGTGTTTTCAATAACTTACCATAGTCGTTAATTTTAATCTAAGTTTAATTGATTAGAATTTCATACACAACAGACTATGGTCTGTAAATCACAAGGAGAAAGTATGAAACGTAGTTTGGTAGTAGCATCATTGCTATTGTGTGTTGGAAGTTCTGTTTTAGTAGCAGATGAGAGCAGAAATTGGTTTGTGGGTGGTGAATTTGGTGGTATGAGAAGTAAAAGTGAAGCAAAAGTCTCTGGTGTTGGCTCTGAAAGCGATCACTTAAATTCAAGCTATGAAAGTCTAAAATTTGGTAAATATTTTGATTTTGGTCGTATCTATGGTTTTGTTTCACATCAAAACAAAAAAGACGATACTTACAGCAATACATTTGGCTTGGGGTATGATTATCTTTTCAAAACTACCACCGCTTTTACACCCTTTGTCGGTGCAACTCTAGGCTATACCAAAGTCAAAATTGATGATGAGGATATCAAAGATATGGGAATGGATTCACCTAAAGGATTAACTTACGGTTTAAATGTCGGTACCCTTTACGCTTTCAACAAAAATCTCGATTTTGAAGTCGGTGCACGTTACCTTAAACATAATAATATTGATGAAAAATTTAATTTGGGACCAGTTTCAGCAAAACTTGAAATCAAAGACTCCATCCAGTACTACATCGGACTTAACTACAATTTCTAAGTTTACATGTAAAGCATTTTCAAGCTTCAAAACTCGAGAATGCTTCTTCACTAAACACTCCTCTAAGTAAAATACCCGTACAATCTAGCCATTATAAAATGCGTTCATTTTTTACATGTAAAGGTTTATTATGGATTTTTTGCCTCAGATATTGCTCTTAAGTTCAATCTTACTCTTTGCCTATTTTTGGTTCAAACCACGCACCAAACCCAAACCAAGCCCTCAAAAACAAGAAGAAATTCGCCAAATGTACAAGCAACGATTGCAAACGGAACTCGCAACTATCAACGATCCAGATGAACGACAAAGCAAAAAAATCGCTCTGCTTAAAGCGTTTGCCAAAGAATTGGAATTCAATCTCTTTTTTGATAAAAACGATGTCCAAGCATTGATGAAAGAGCTAGCAAAATACTAAGGGGCTAAAAGCGTGTCAAGAGAACTATAAACAAGGGATTTAAAACGAAGAAATGCAAGGGATTTTCCCTTGCAAAAAGCGTAAAAGCCTTGAAAGACTTTTACATGTAAATCATTAACGTTTAGAAAATTGTGGGCTACGACGAGCTTTTTTCTTACCGTATTTTTTACGCTCAACGATTCTTGAATCACGAGTCAATAAACCAAATGGTTTAAGGATTGCTCTAAAGTCTGCGTCCATAGAAGCAAGTGCTTTAGAAATACCATGACGAAGAGCGTCAGCTTGAGCTGAATAACCACCACCTTGAGTAGCAGCTACAATGTCAAAGCTTGCTTCTTGTTTTGTAAGAGCAAGGGGTTGACGAACACGTTTCTTAATGGTCTCATGACCACCCAACCACGCTTCAAAATCAATACCGTTAACCGTGATTGAGCCTTTACCAGGTGCAACCCATACTTTAGCGATAGCTGTTTTTCTTTTACCAGTTGCGTATACTTTTGCCATATTACTTTACCTCTGCTTTAACTTGCGCTGTATGTGGATGCTCATTACCAGCATATACTTTTAGCTTTTTGATCATCTCTTTAGC
>RZYK01000184.1 GCA_009930355.1 Campylobacterota bacterium
TTTTGAGCGAATAATGCTTAAATCACAATCTTTGTCGTAAAAAACGGTTATTGCCATTTGTTAATCCTTACATGTAGTATTAAATCCCGCCATTGTACACAAGAGTTACTTAAAAACTTTACATGTAAAAGGTGTAAAGCAAACTATAAACCTACACGAGATAGAATAGTCCATTAACAAATCGCGAGGAATAAACCATGGATGAGAACATTCTAAAAAAAATCAAATCACTTCCCCCTCTAGATGACACGGTTTTAAAAATCCAACGTATTTGTGTCGACAAAAACAGCTCTTTGGCTGATTTAGTCAAAGTCGTTGAAAGTGACCCTATGCTCACGGCTAATATTTTAAAGTCTTCAAATTCTCCACTGTATGGCTTTAGCCGAGAAATTAAAAATATCGCACATGCCGTCTCGTTATTTGGAATGGCAACAGTACGTGGTTTTGCGCTCTCCAGTGCCATTAAACAAAACATTAAAATTAATTTAGAACCTTACAATATTAGCAACAATGACTTTTTAGCAATTAGCACATTACAAAGCACATTTATGTTTAAATGGTATTCCAAAGTGAACAAGGCGATGCTCGATGTCTTGCAACCCGCTGCCTTCATGATGGAAGTAGGAAAAATTATTATTGCACATGAACTTTTAGAGCAAAACAAAGATGAAGCCTTTAAACTTGCCCTTTCCAAAATAAAAACACCTTATGAACTCTCTGTCTTAGAAAGAGAATATGTTGGTTTTTCTAACGAAGAAATTACAGCTAAAATTTTTGAACAATGGAATTTAGAGAGTGAATTAGTCGAATCTATTAAATTTTCCAATTATCCATCTGATGCACACGTCTCTATTCAACCTTATGCTGCAGCACTAAATATCGTGAAACAAAGCATTAATATTTTTGGCCACTTTACTGAAGAATTTATTGAAAAAGCTCTCAAACTTTTAGATGAGCATGAACTACACCATGCACCTTTTTTAGAGACCGTTGAGCAATTTCAACAGTGAAAAATTTTCTTTTAAGTCTTCATGAAGGGGTAGCAGAAAAGGATATTCCTTCGTCTTTTTTACCTCACTTTAATACACTTCTTCAGCTCAAGGCCATTGTTTCAAGAGACAATATTTATCGTTTTGAAGATGGCTATTGTGCAGGAAAACTCGATGTCTCTTTCAGCGGTACGGGTTATTTATCATCTCTGCTCCCAACTCCTTCAAAAGATATTGTCATTGAAGCCTCAGGACTACATGGAGGGATGCGTGGCGATTTAGTAGTGGCAAAGCGCATTGCGAATAAAAAAAGTCGCCGTATCAAAGCTGTTATTGTCTATATTGCGCAGCGTGCTTTTGCTAAAAGTATTGTTTATACAAAAATGAGCAAAGGTAAGGTCATTGGTGTTAATATTAAAAATGAATCCTTATTTGAGATTATCGCAAGCCAAAAATCATTAAAACAACTCCCTTTAGGAAGCGTTTTAAAAATAGACAATGTCAGCAATGTTATTGAAGAAGTTTTAGGTGTGCTTGATGACGCAACCATCGATGAAAAAATTTCTTTAGCGCTCTTTGATAAAAAAGAATTTTTCAGCAAAGAAGCGGAAGCAGAAGCAAAAAGTCATGGAGATTATGTTGAGAAGAGTTACTACCTAAACCGTGTTGATTTAACTCATCTTCCATTTTGTACCATCGATCCTGTCGATGCAAAAGATTTTGACGATGCTATTTATTTTGACGTTGAAAACCATATCCTCTATGTTGCCATTGCGGATGTTAGTGAATACGTTTATCCCATGGGACACATCGATAAAGAAGCCATTGAGCGTGGATTTTCCATCTATTTTCCACACAAATCTATTCCCATGCTTCCTCGATCACTTAGTGAAAATATCTGCTCCTTAAAGCCCAATGTAGACCGTCTTGCATACACCTTTAAAATCACACTAGACCCTTTTACATGTAAACCTCTAAAAGAAGAACTTTTTGAGAGTGTAATTCACTCAGTAAAACGCTATACCTATGAAACTATCGACCTCTTTTTAGAAGGCAAAACTAACGAAGCAGATGCTGTGGATCAAACAATTCTAGCATACCTTTTGCCCTTGCATGAGCTCACTCAAAAATTACGTGATATCCGACTAGAAAATGCTTTTTCATTTCGCTCTTCAGAGGTGAGAATGCGTGTGGATGAAACGCAAAACCTTCTTGCAACGACCATAGAAGCAGAAACTCCTTCGCATGGGCTTATTGAAGATTGTATGCTTCTTGCCAATAAAGCAGCAGCCAAAAAACTCGGTTTTGGTATTTTTAGAACGCATGAAAGTCCTTCGTACGAACGTATGGAAGCACTCTTAAATGATTTGGCATTGATTGGCATTCATGTCAAATTGCGTGCAGATCTCCCTAAAATGATTCAAGAAATCCAGCAAAAAGCAGATGATTTAAATCTTCGAGAAGAAGTTGATAAATTGATTATTAAAAGTCAGAAAAAAGCCATTTATGAACCCGAAAATAAAGGACACTTTGGATTAGGGTTTGATATGTACACCCATTTTACCTCGCCCATTCGTCGTTACAGCGACCTCACGCTGCATCGTCTTCTAAAAGCCAAAGTAGCACACGATGAAAAAAAATTGGCTTTTTTATTAAAAGATATTGATCCTTTATGCGAAAAAATCAGCACTTTAGAGAGAGAAAGTGATAAAGTCGCATGGGATTATATGGACCGAAAATTTGCACGTTATATGGCATTACATGTTGGAGAAAACTTTAAAGCTATTGTCGTTGAAGCTGAGCAGAACCCTGTGGCAAAATTGGATGATGAACTGAAAGGGGCTCGTATTTTTTTACTTGACAATGACGTACATCTTTTACAACGAGTAGAAATCAAAATTGTTGAGAGCAACATAGCAACAGCACGTATTTATGCAAGAGTTTGCAGGAGTTTGGATGTATAAAAGAGAATTTGAAGCTATTTTAAAGACAAAAAAAGCTCCAAAATCAACATTTTTATATGGCATGTGTTCGTATCAAAACAATCTTCTCTCGCAACAACTTTTAACACTTCTAAATGCTGGAAGTGAAGAAAAAATTATAATGTATTATGATGAATATACTTTTAACTCAGCTAAAAATTTTCTTGCTCAATCTTCTCTTTTTGGTGATCGCAATATTTTAATCATTAAAACGGACAAAACTATTCCTACAAAAGAGTTAGAGAGCTTAATTGGATTGTGTACCAAAAATGATTCTAGCTATTTTATTTATCAATATTTTGGAGAAGATAAAAAAGCAACACCGTTAACCAAACTTTTTGACAAAAGTAAAGAAGCCGTTTTTGTTCGTCTTTTTAAAGCTGAGTTTAATGAGGCCATGCAGCTGCTTCAAAATTATGCACAAAGTATAGGATTAATAATTGATCGCTATGCACTTCAACATCTTTATATGATTCATATGGAAGATCTTGCTTTGTGTATTAATGAGTGTGAAAAACTCTTGATTCTTAATAAAGAGATAGTTATCAATGATATTAACGCTTTGGTGTATGGGTTAGGGTCTGTTTCGATGGACCACTTTATTACAAAACTTTTAGAAAAAAAAGATATTAAAGAGGAATTTGAACGCCTGATTGAAGGTGATGGGATCGAAGAAGTTCGTATTATTAATGCTATTCAAACACACGTAACACAACTTTTTTTATTTCATGTCTACATTAAATTACATGGAAATTTTGATGCCAAAGCCATCTTAGGATATCCTCTGCCTCCACATATCGCAAACCAACGCTCTGCACACTCTATTAAAATTGATCTTTCAACCTACAAAAGCCTACTTTCTTTGCTTCTTCAAGCAGAATACCAGTTAAAAAAAGTCAGTAATAGTGATAAAACCAGCTATCTTCTTTCTTGCTTAATAAAACTTCAAAGTTATTTATAGTAAAATCCGCCTCTATTCTAAAAAATCCTTACTCAGATATTAATCTATTTGGGTGAAATCCATAAGGAGAAATGATGCGACATTATGAGTTGCTTGTTGTAGTAAAGCCTACATTAACCGTAGAAGAGCTACAAGCAAAATTGAATTTTCTAAAAGAAATTTTAGAGAAAAATGGTGCAGTTATTGCTGCAACACTAGAGATGGGTACACGCAAACTTGCGTATCAAATCGATAAATTTGAGCGCGGTACTTACGTTGTATTTTACTTCACTGCCCCTACAGCTGCTATTGCAGAAGTTGAGCGTTTAATTCGTATTACTGAAGAGTTT
>RZYK01000185.1 GCA_009930355.1 Campylobacterota bacterium
GTTGCATATTCAGCCTGAAACACTCTCTCGCATTCTCAATAAACTGACCCGTAATGGTACGATTGAAATTGATAAAAACAATGTCGTGATTTTAAATGTTCAAGAACTCAAAGATATTTATGAATAGGCACAACCGATGATAAAACCAACAACGATTAGCACCAAGATGCGTTTGGCAGGGGGATTGCTCTCTTTTGTCATTATTTTTATTATTTCTTTAACCGTAATGATGAATCAAATGAGCAAAAAAGATTCGTATATTATTAATATTGCAGGCAAGCAGCGGATGCTTTCTCAAAAAATGAGTAAAGAGGCTTTCTTTATTGCGCATCGTCATTCCAATGATTTTAGAGAACTCAATACCGCAGTTAACCTTTTTGAAAATAGTCTCAAAGATTTGCTTTATGGCAATGAAACTACGGGGATTTACGCTCCTCAAAACGAAAAAATAAAAAGTAAATTAGAAGAAGTGATGGGCTATTGGGTACCGTTTCGCATTCATATTGAAGAGCTTAAAAGTGACATCGAAGGAGTACGACCCGATATGGAAGTTCTAGCAGGACGGATTGAAAAACTGCTGTATCTTTCTGATAGCGTCGTGCAACGCATGGTGCGTGCAAATTTAAGCAATGTCCATATTGACCTCTCTGGTCGCCAACGCATGCTTTCTCAGCGTATGGGGCTTTATGTTAGTCGTTATTTAAATACAGCCAATGCACAAGACTTACTCATTTACGCAGATGCAAAAGCATTGTATGAAAAAACGATTCAAAGCTTTTTGGATGACCCTGCTGTAAAAAATGCGCCACAGGTCTATTCTATTGTAAAAGAAAATTATGACTATTGGGAAGAGTATGCCGTCTTTTTGGAAACACTTTTAGAGCAAGAGAGCAAAATCAATAGACATTTGGCGTATATTTATGAAAAAAATATTCAGCTTTTAAATGCGATGGATGAAGCAGTTTGGCTCTATACAGACCATAGTGAACAAAAAAATGATACCTTTTTGAAGTTCCAATATATTGGGCTTTTGGTGGGGTTGATTATTATTTTGTACGCCTTTGTTATGACTAAGGAAATTATAGAGCATTTAGAGCATTTTGTGCAAAAAGCAAAAGAGTTAGCTCAAAGCGATTTAAGTACCCTAACCAAGCATAATGTTAATCTTTCATCGCACAGTGAAGATGAGCTCAAAGAAGCATCCTCACATATTTCTCAGTTTGTTTATAAAGTGAATCAAGCGATGCAAGAGAGCGAAGAAGCGCTTAAAAAAGCAGAAAGTGCTGTCTCTCAACTCCAACAAATTGCACTGGATGTGGAAGATGCGATTGATGAGATGGGTATTGATGAGAATGAGAAAAAAACGTTCGATAAAAATGTCAATGCCACAGAGGATATTGCAATTCAATCGGCTGAAAATCTTATTCATGTCAATAAAATGCTTCAAAAGCTCAAAAAAAGCTTAAATCAGATGGTTGAACACGCACCGCCAAAAGAAGAAACAAACGACGCATAATCTTTACATGTAAACCCCTTTAAGCAAGAAAAATAGGCTAAAATAGCCCTTTTGATAGTTAAGGGGGTTTTATGGATATTTACCACGCCATTGGAACAGTGGGTATGATGTTGGTGGTGTATGCCTATTTTTTACTGCAATCGCATCGGGTGAACAGTCACTCTTCAACGTTTCAGTACCTCAACCTTTTTGGGGCAATTTTACTGATTATTTCACTCTGGTTTCACTTTAATTTAGGCTCTTTTCTGATAGAGGTTTTTTGGATTATTATTACCGTGTATGGTATTTTAAAAAAACGATACGCCAAGACGGTTTATAAAAAGTGAATAGCTATGGGGAGTAAAATGGCAGTTAAAACGCCACTAAGTCCCATAGCAAGGGCGGCAAATGCAGCAGCATTTTCGCTAATTTCAACTGCGCTAGAAGTTCCTAAGGCATGGGCAACAAGACCCAGTGAAAAACCTTTAGCCGCGTCACTTTTAATGTTCAGCCATTTAAAGACTACATTGCCAAATAAAACACCCAATAATCCCGTAATAGCAATGAATCCAATCGATAAGGAGACAATAGCACCAATATCTTGCGCCACAATAATTCCAATAGGCGTGGTAATGGATTTGGTGGTCATTGAAAGCATGGTAGCGTGAGAAGCTCCAAATAGGTACAAAATACCTACTGCACTTAAGATAGCTAACAAGCCACCCACAAAAAGTGTAATGGTGATGGGAACAAAATAGGCTTTAATATAGGCAATGTTTTTGTATAACGGAAGTGCGAGTGCTACCGTTGCTGGTCCTAGAAAAAAGTGCAAAAAATGTAGAGATTGAAAGTAGGTTTGAAAAGGAATTTTTGCATAAATAACAACAGGTAAAATCAGCAATAATGCAATAATCATAGGTTGAAAAAGAGCATTTTTCCCCATTTTTTCATACACAAATACTCCCACTTTATAAGCACTAATGGTTAAAATAAGCCATGTCAAAGGCGTTGATGATACGTAAGAAAGTAGGGCTTCAGTGTTCATGGCATTGCTCTTTTTTGCTGATTAAAATATCCATAAGTTTAGCGCTAAAACAGAGTGATATAAATGTTCCTACAACCAAAGAGCAAAGAATGGCTAACGCTTCGTTCGCAATGGTGTCAAATTGCGTCATAATCCCTACAGCAGAGGGTAGAATAAACAGTGGCAAATAACGAAGCAACCAAAAAACGGAGTTATCAAGCGCATGAAAGCTCTTTTTTCTTAGGATTAAAAAAAGAAGAAGAAAAACCATCCCAATAATGGCTCCTGGGATTTTTAACATAAACAATTTTGCCAAACACTCACCGATAAACTGAAACACCAACAGGGTTAAAATACCTTTTAACATGAAAATCCTCACAGCTGAACTAAAGGGGCAATTATACTCCAAACTCCTAAAGGAGAGGAAAAATAGGACTTTTACACCTACAAAGTTGAAGACGCTTCGACTAAAAATACCAGCGATATGCGTTTTAGAGCCAACTGTAAGTTTAAAACAGTGGTAATCATGCCACTGTTTCTTCTTCAATCTTTACACAACTCTACAAATACTTTTTACATGTAACGCCCAAAGTGAGGAAAAGATTAAATTTTGTGAATTAAATTATTGACTTAAGTCATAGATTGGATTTTTGCTAAGTGATAGAATCTCCTCGTAACTCAAATTAGGAGGTATCAATATGTCGCTTTCAAGAAGAGACTTTCTCAAAACATCTGCTGCTGCTAGTGCTGCGGCTGCGGTGGGTATTAGTGTACCAGCCGAGCTTAAAGCCGCTGGCGAACAAGCTGAGGCTAATTGGAGATGGGATAAAGCCGTCTGCCGTTTCTGTGGTACCGGTTGTGGTATTATGGTTGCGACCAAAGAGGGTAAAATTGTTGCGGTCAAAGGTGATCCAGCAGCTCCCGTCAATCGTGGACTTAATTGTATTAAAGGCTATTTTAACGCCAAAATTATGTACGGTGCGGATCGTTTAAAACAACCCCTTCTTCGTATGAACGATAAAGGTGAGTTTGATAAAAAAGGTCAGTTTAAACCTGTTTCATGGAAACGTGCATTTGATGAGATGGAAAAACACATCAAAGCAGCGCTTAAAGCGGGTGGTCCAGAAGCGATTGGTGTTTTTGGTTCAGGTCAGTACACCATTCAAGAAGGATATGCTGCTGCGAAGATGATGAAAGCGGGTTTCCGCGCCAATGGAATTGACCCAAATGCTCGTCACTGTATGGCGTCAGCGGTGGCTGGATTTATGCAAACATTTGGTATTGATGAACCAGCAGGCTGTTATGATGATATCGAAATTACAGATACTATCGTAACATGGGGCGCTAATATGGCAGAGATGCACCCGATTTTATGGTCACGTGTCAGTGATAGAAAACTCACAAACCCTGATCGTGTCAAAGTTGTTAACCTCTCTACGTATACACACCGCTGTTCAGATCTTGCGGATATTGAGATTATTTTCTCTCCAAGTACCGATTTGGCGATTTGGAACTATATTGCACGTGAGATTGTGTACAATCATCCAGAATCTATTGATTGGGACTTTGTTAAGAAAAATATTATTTTTACAACAGGGTTTGCGAACATTGGTTATGGTATGCGAACAGAAGCAGAGGCTAAAAAATTAGGTTATTCTGCAAAAGAGCTTGAAATTATCAAGAAAGAAGATGCTAAAGTTATTTCTGAAAAAGAAGCTCCAG
>RZYK01000186.1 GCA_009930355.1 Campylobacterota bacterium
TATAAAATTTGTACATAATAAAAGCAATTTTTATTCCATATTACTGTTACGTTACTATGCTTTCATATTGATAGCATTTTTTAGGAGCTCATCACTGGTTGTAATGCTTTTAGCACTGGCATCAAACGCTTTTTGTACAATGATAAGTTCTGTTAAAGCAGTGGCGAGACTTACGTTACTTCCCTCTAATTTTTTACTGTAAATTTTTGAGCCTAAAAAACTCTCTCCATTGTCATCAGTGTAAAAAAAGGCTTTACCGCTGTTAGACGATTCAGAAAAAAGGTTAGACGACTCAGCCATGAGTCCTTGATCATTTTGGAAATGATAGACTGCTATTTTGGCTACAGAAGAGCTTTTGCCGTTGCTAAAACTTGCGATAATATTTCCATTGGTATCAACATTGTATCCTGTTAAAAACCCCTCTAAGGTACCATTGGAGCTTGAACTATTTGATTTGTCAAGATTAACATTTGAGACCATGCCATCGTACCCACCAACAGTTCCTAAATTAAGGGTAAGGGCTGAGCCTCCATTGTTGAGTGTTGGAAGGGTATTGCTTGCAAGTGAGCCGTCCCCATTAAAGGTAAGTGTACCTGTTTGGGTATTAACAATTTCATAGACTTTATTGGCGGTTGTATCAATATAATATTGTGTGGTGTCGTAGGTTTTTGAGGCATCATAGGTTTCATAAAAGCTATAAATGTTTACAACAGTGTTCCATACTGTTTCGGTTGAGGTTTGAGGAACTACTTTGGTGTAGGTCATATCTAATATATCTTTATCCCCATCTGCACCAATGATAGTCGTACTAAAATTTTTTTCTATGGCTATTTCTTGCTCTGTTTGAAGGGTGGCTGATGTGATTGTAAAACCGCCACTTAAATTGTATGAATTGACATCATGGTCGCTAATACTCCATGCTAGATTTTCATCTAATTCTGCGGTAAGTGACAAAGAATTACCACTAGCATCTCTTAGGGTAACGCTTACAATATCACCTTTTTGTGGGTTGAGCGCAGTAGTTGTATTCGTAATACTGCCACTAAGACTGAGTGTTTTTGCTGTCGTATCAAGAGTAATGGTTGGATAATCTGCATTATCCAAATTGAGTGTCACATCGCCAACACTTGAAGTTGGGTCTAAATTAGCACTGTAAGAGGCCTGTGTGGTTGCAACAGGAGGGTAATAGAGTATTTTAGGGAGATTCACAACGCCTTGAGAGCCAATGGTTCCTAGTGCTACATCGCTGAGTTCTGTAATAGCATAAGGAGTGACGGAGGTGAGTGTGCCATTACTGTAATATTGACCAAATTGGGCTAAGGTATCAGCATCAACGTTTGTTGTAGCAATATTATTGCCCAGTGTTGCTAAAAGGTAGTTTCCATCCCCATCGACCAAATTGCCACTGCCATCGAGTGAAAAACTGCCTGCACGGGTATAATAGGTGTTACCATCAGCTCCTTGTACACCAAACCATCCTTCATTTTCAAGAGCTAAATCAAAGGTATTATCGGTATTTTGGAGTATACCTTGTGACATATCTAGGGCTGTATTAAAGCTTTGTGCACCCATTCCCACACCATTAGAGTAGCTGTTATAGGTTCCTACTAAAATGGATGAAAAAAGAGAAGAGACTTCAGGAGTGCTTCCCTTAAAGCCATTGGTATTGACATTAGAGATATTATTACCAATGACATCCATATAAAATTGACTGGTTTTGGTGCCTGAAACACCATTATAAAAGGAGCTGTTCATTGAATATCCTTTTTATGCCAATGATTTATCATAAAACTCAAGCACTTCATCAATAGCGTAGTAGTAAGAACCTAATTTTACGTAGGCTTCGCCATCAATATAACGTACTGATTCAACAGGGTAAGTTCCTGCTTGCGTTGTTTTTAAATTACCATCAGCATCGGTGTACGTGACGGTGGCACTGTACGTACCATCGGCAAGTTGTGTACCATCGTTATTGACACCGTCCCAATTAAAGGCAACCACACCACTTTTACCTGCGGTGCTACTGCTAATATCAATGGTTTTAACGGTTGTACCATCGGTATCGGTAATGGTAAGCGTTCCCGTTTTAATTTCAGAAGGGAAGTAAATTTCAAAATTGGAAGCACCACTTTCAAGAGTAATGGCAGAACTACCCAAACTTGCCATTTGACCAATCACGCTAATTGCGCCAAAATTGGTGTTAGAAGCAAGCTGTTCTGAGAGTTTCTCTAGTGCGGTTGTTGTATTTTGTGCCGCTTCCAAAGAGGAAAGTTGTGCGGTTTGCGTTAAGATTTTATCGCTGTCCATTGGGTCAGTAGGGTCTTGGTGTTGTAACTCTGTAAGTAAAAGTTGCAAGAAATCATCATTGCTAAGAGATGATTTGGTTGAACTTGTTGTTGATGACGTTGTTGTACTTGATGATGAACTTGTAATTAAATTTTCCCAACCTGTTGCCATAATAAATCCTTTATATCTGTTATTTTAATTTTTAAACGTATTGAGGAATGACAATTTCTAAAAGAGTTGTCTCCTCTTCACTATTTTCGGTGGTATAACTATCGAAGTTACCACTACTGTTGTTCTGTTTTTGGTTTTGCTGTGATTGCTCGCTGCTTCTTTGATCGCTAAAATTCATCTCTAAATTGGTAAATCCCATATTGATGAGCGCACTTTTAACCTCGGCTTGATTTTGGGTAAAGAGTGACATGGTGGTTGCGTTTGAAGAGATGTTTACATGTAAATTATTGCCACGTGTAAGAAGCGTGACATCGACCTCACCTAAATTTTTAGGACTAAGCGCTAACTCTACTTTCATAATGGGGGGTTTATAGGTCTCGATTTTTTCCTGTAAATCAGAAGCAAATTGATTTAAACTCTCTTTGAGGCCGGCACTTTTTGTATTTACTTCTTGTTTAAAAGCTGTTTTTATATCGCTCTTATCACTAAGTATGGGTTGTGTCTCATCAGAGGTGTTGGTGGTGGTTTCATCAATGGTTAAAGTCGTTTTTTGTGTTTTTAAAACCTCTTCTTCCATAGCAACATCATCTGTATGTGTCTCTAGCTTGACAGTTTTTAAAATATTTTCAAGTGGTTTAGTTTCATTTACTTTAGTAGGCGTGTGACTCTCTTCGGCCTTTGTAGTAAGACTTAAAGGTTCATCTATGATGTTTGTTTCTGTTTTAGGCACTACTTCTGTTACTGCTTTTTTTGTTGTTTGACTGAAGGGTTCGGTTTTCTTTGTTTCGTTTGCATTGAGTGCTTTTTGAACAATGCTCTCAAGCGGTGTTGGTGTTGTCTGTTGTTGCTTTTCATTTACCATTTGTGTTTGTTGTGTTGAGGTAACATCACTTTTGGATGGTGTCTCTTTCGCAATCAGCTCACTTAAAATCGAAGGTGTTGGTGTCGTCTCACTTTTAGATGTCTGTTGTTTATCTAAAAAGCTCATTACGTTATTGGTTAGAGGCTTGGGGAGCTCTTTGGTTTGGTTATTTTGTACATTGGTAAAAGCAGTTTGTAGGTCTTCGAAAAAACCACTCTCTTTAAGCGTTGGAAATTTGGTTTGTAAGCTTTCTAAACTCTCTTGTGTAATGGAAATTTTTTCCAATCCGAGGTTGTATTTTTCTGAAAGATTGACAAGTTCGCTCACACTTTTTACCGCAGCAAACTCTTGACGTGTGGCTTCACTGGCGAGTAATTTATCTAAGGTAGGCGAGGCGTTTAGTGTGGGAAAACTTGTTTGTGTAAAATCTTCTTGTAGCATTTGAATGACACTTAAAAGCTCATCTAAAAGGTGCTCATCAATGCTTTTAGCCTCTTCGCTGAAAGAAACTGTTTGGGGCGTGTTTATAGGTAAAAGTGTATTGGTTTGTTCTGTTACATCCACAGTGCCTTCATGGGTTAGTTGTCCTAAAATTATTGAAAAAAAGCTGTTTGCAAACGTGTCGCCACCGCTTTCATTGGTGCTTAAAATGGTTGAATTATGTGTAGAAGCACCAAGGCTTAAAGGGCTACTTTGCGTCTGAACAAAAGCGAAAATCTCTTGCATTGTCATGCCTTATGGTTTAGTGTGTAGCGATAATTCTACACCCATATAAAAGCAATATTCATTCCATCTCTTTGAAATGCCTTTACATGTAAGGATATTTTAAATTTAGTCAGAACGTGGTATAATGAAGCATAGTTACTTCTTC
>RZYK01000187.1 GCA_009930355.1 Campylobacterota bacterium
TTCAGGGGCTAAAAACGCTGCCTTACCTCTTTTGGCATTAACCCTCCTCTCTAAACGAATGATAACGATTTCAAATATGCCTGAAGTCGCAGATGTTAAGACTTTACTACAACTTCTTTGCAATCTTGGTGGTTCTTTTACATGTAAAGAAAAAAATGTATTTGAAGTGGATGCAACAACGGTAAATTCAGCGTGTGCGAATTACGATATTGTGCGTAAAATGCGTGCTTCTATTTTAACATTAGGGCCACTTTTAGCTCGTTTTGGACATTGTGAAGTCTCTTTGCCTGGTGGGTGTGCTATTGGTCAGCGCCCGATTGATTTACATTTAAAAGCTTTGGAACAAATGGGCGCTATTATTGAGATTAAACAAGGATATGTTTTAGCCACAGCTCCTAATGGCTTAAAAGGTGCAACTATTATTTTTGATAAAGTAACCGTTACTGGTAGTGAAAATATCATCATGGCAGCAGCTTTAGCACATGGAACAACTACCTTGGTTAATGTTGCCAAAGAGCCTGAAGTGGTGCAATTGTGTGAGATATTAGCCGCCGCTGGGGTGAGTATTGAAGGAATTGGTAGTTCAAAATTAGTTATTGTGGGTAGTCAGGGAGTATTGTTAGATATTCCTGATTTTAGCGTGATTCCTGATCGCATAGAAGCGGGGACTTATTTGTGTGCAGCGGCCATTACTCAATCAAAAATTACTCTTTTAAATGTTAATCCAAAACATTTAGAGGCTGTGATTTTAAAACTACAACAAATGGGTTTTAGTATAGACGAAAGTGAAAATTCACTCACAATTTATCCGTGTGATAAAATTATGCCATGCGATCTTGAAACATCTGAATATCCAGGCTTTCCAACTGATTTGCAAGCGCAATTTATGGCATTGTGTACACAAGCAAAAGGAACAAGTATTATTGATGAGCGTTTATTTGAAAACCGTTTTATGCATGTCAGTGAGCTTTCTCGTATGGGGGCTAATATTAAACTCAAAGGGCACAGTGCCACAGTAGAGGGAAAAATGAACCTCAATGCAGCAGATGTTATGGCTACGGATTTAAGAGCTAGTTCAGCACTGATCTTAGCTGCTCTTGTTGCAGAAGGTACCACGAAAATTCATAGAATTTATCATTTAGATCGTGGGTATGAAAATTTAGAAGGTAAATTTTCAAAACTTGGTGCGCATATTCAACGATTAGAGGAGTAAAGTATGGCAAAAGCGTCTGTTGTTTCTTTTGATGAAGCGGTACAATGTTCACTTTCCTTGGCAACAAAAAAACCACATACTGAATGGGTTAGCCTTTTTGATGCCCTGGGATGTACGTTAGCAAAAAAAATTACATGTAAAAAGAATCTTCCTTCTTACAATAATGCTGCTATGGATGGTTTTGCGTTTACTTACAAAGAGGGATTGCGTGAACTTAATGTTAAAACAACCATTTTAGCAGGCAGTGTCGTTGAAGCGTGTTTAGTGGGAAATGAATGTTATAAAATTATGACGGGTGCTAAAGTTCCTTTTGATGCTGATACGATTGTTCCTTTTGAAATGTGTCAAGTCTACAATGAAACTATGATTATTCTCCCTGAGAAGGTTAAAAAAGGAGATGCCCTTCGTTTTAAAGGAGAAGAGGCAACCGTAGGTACGATACTCTTAGATGAAGGAACACTTTTAAATTCTAGAGATGTTGCTCTTTTAGCTTCTCAGGGAATTATGATGGTAGAGGTGTATAAAAAACTTCAGATTGCTGTTTTTTCTACAGGAGATGAATTAAAATCGCCTTGGGAAAATGCTAGTGAAGATGAAATTTATGATATTAACGCTCTCTCACTCATCTCTTTATTGAAAGAACATGGATTTTCTGCACACTATTGTGGCGTGATTCCAGATAATTTAGAATCTGCAACAGCCTATTTTGCTCAAATGAAACAGTATGATTTTCTTTTAACCAGTGGTGGTGTAAGCATGGGAGAAGCAGACTTTGTTGAGCGAGCCTTGGTGTCAAATGGTTTTCAAGCTTCTTTTCATGGTATCAATATCAAGCCAGGTAAGCCCACCATGATGGGTAAAATGGGTGAAACAATCGTTGCTTCAATGCCTGGAAATCCTTTAGCTGCGTATGTGAACGCTTTAGTTTTCGTTATTCCTCTTTTGAAAAAATTGCAAGGTATTCAATCATTCTCTTTTCAAACAATTGAGGCTATTAATAAAGAACACTTTACAATGCGTTCAGGTCGTATTAATTTCGTTTTGGGCAGATTTGAAAATGGTTTTTTTGAAGTTTTTGCGAAGAATAAATATGGCTCTGGTATGGTTAAACCTTTAGTAGGTAGCAATGCTCTTTGGATCAGTGATTTTTCAACAGAAAGTGTAAAAGAAAACGAAGAAATCAAAATTTTGTTACTTTAAGTTCACAATAGTAAAAAAATTATATAGTTAGTTTAAAAAAACTTGACCTAATTTTTCATTTTGGTTACTATAACTGCTGTAACAATGAAGACGCATTTAAAGGAAAAGTTATGTTTCAAGCAGTAAAAATTTCGACTAAATTACTTCTCATTTCTTGTTTTACTGTTTTTGGTTTTTTAATACTCTCTTATATTAGTATTCATTCTAGCCTTATAGGAAAGCATTCGCTAGAAACTATCTACGAAAAAAATGTTATTCCTGACACTGAAATTACGAAGGCTCAAGAGACCTTTAATATGATTTTAAAAGATCTTATCTATGTTACAAGTGAATTTTTACCAACAGGGCAAGCAAAAGAACGTCTTAGTGTGATAGAAGAAAAAATGCAACTTTTTTTTACCAAATCATTAAAAAGTGATTTTTTCTTAGAACCGACTTTGCATCAAAATCTTCATGAAGCTTACACCCGTTATACAGAAAAAATTGTTCCAAAATATAAAGAAATAGCAGAGCTTTATCGTGTTGATAATCGTGAAGATATTGGTGATATGGCGGTCGAAATAGAAGCAGATTGTCGTTATATTAGTGAGCGTTTTGAAAATATTTCACGTTTTACGAATCAGCGTGTCAAAGAAATTAGTAGTGAAATTACACTCCAATTAGACCAAAATTATTATCGGGTATTGTGGGTTTCGTTTCTTGTCTTGGTGGTTTCATCTAGTCTTTTGTTCATTATGAGTCGTTATATTGTTAATCGAATACGACGTATTGGTGAACATTTATCTCTTATTACCCACGATTTAGCGCTTAATAGACCCCTTAGTATTGTCAATAATGATGAAATTGGTGAAATTAGTCAAAATATCAATACCCTTTTAAGTACACTGCAACAAGCGTTACTCAAAGCAAAAGAAACTATTTTGTCTAACTCAAAAATTAATCAAGATATGCAAAATTTTTCACATCAAATTACCGATACAGCACAAAAGCAAGATTGTATCGTTGAAAATGTGAAAGCATTAACGGGAGAAATTACTAAAGAACTTCAAGCATCGTGTTCTATTTCTGAAGTGTGTGCCGTTTATATGAAAGAAGACTATTCGATGCTTGATCAGATGATTGTGACACTTGAAAGCATTGTCCAAAGTATTCTTGATGTCAGTAATGATGAAGAACATATTTCATCTAAAATGAATGATTTAGCCCAACAAACGACACAGATTCGATCTGTTTTGGAAATGATTAAAGAGATTGCAGATCAAACGAATTTGTTAGCGCTGAATGCAGCCATCGAAGCAGCCCGTGCAGGAGAACATGGACGGGGATTTGCTGTTGTTGCGGATGAAGTAAGAAAATTAGCGGAGCGTACGCAAAAGTCACTTTTAGAAATTGATGCTACTATTAGTATTGTTATACAAAGTGTTTCCAATGCAAGTGAAAGTATTCAAGAAAACAGTCATAAAGTGATATACCTTAATGAAAATGCCATGAAAATTTCCTCAATGGCCAATGAAACGAAAGAAAAAACAGCAAAAAGCTTAGAGATTACAATGCAATCGTATGAAAAAGCAATGAGTATTACAAAAGAGATTGAAAATTTATCGTATGGCGTTAATGAAGCAACAGGTTTAGCTCACGCTAATAAAACGATTGCAGATAATTTACTGCATGTCTGTGATAATTTAAATGATTCTTCTATGGAATTGGAAAAAGAGATAGCCCTTTTTAAGGTTTAAATGAATTTGTGATACAATTAATCCCTAAAAACATTGACA
>RZYK01000019.1 GCA_009930355.1 Campylobacterota bacterium
CTGTGCGAGTTCTGTTCCATACCCCTCTAGGTAACGACTCCCACTTAAACGCACAATGCTGTTACTCACCAACTGTGTCTCATACATAGCGTCCCCTAGGCGTTTTTGGGTCTGCTCTGGTTTAAAGTTTAGTTTGCTTAACATATAGTCTGAACTAATAAAGGTGTTGTAGTTGGTATAGCGAGGGTTAGCCTCGATGAGATAAGGATGATTGTGCGCTTTATTGACTAAAAAGGTGCCATATTTTCCCTTAGGAAGGGTAATGTTGTCGATGATGGTACTGTTGTTGGTTGTATAGGTGGGAGCTTTTGTGGAGGCTAAAGCATGGTGGGTATTGGTTTGGTATAAGCCATTATTGGCGTTAATGATTTTATACTCAACATTGCTTTGTTGTGCTAAGGCAACGCCCACTTCACTGCGTAAGGTATCGCTTTTGGATTCAAGGCTTGTGTTTAGCGCTGAGAGGTCAAGGGATTGAAGCAACGTGGTGTTTTGGTTAATGAGTGTACTGAGTGCCTCTTGATTGAGAAGTAAAGCATCTTTTTGAAGTTTGGCATCATCCACTGCTTTTAAAGAAGAGGAGAGCTCTTCAAGGGCTAAGAGATGTGTTTCCATGCTTAAGAAATTGGCTTTAATCGTCTCTAGTGTTGTTGTAATGGGCGCTGTGTTGGCAGTTGCATCGAGCGTTTGAAGGGTGGGAAGTAAAGACTCAAGGGAGCTTACCAGCGGTTTGCTCTCATCCAATATCTCTTGAATATCGCTTTTGGTCGCTAAAAGCTCCGCTTGATACGTGCTTAAATCCTCAAGGGTTTTTAGGGTCGCTAGGGTTTCATCTAACGTTGCCTCATCAAGGATAAAATCAAGGGTATCTTCACTGCTTTGCGTTAATTCATTGCTTAGGGCATTAAGATTTTTTGTGTTAAGCTCAATGGTCTCTATGGTGGCAAGTTTGGCTTGTATCTCAGCATTGCCTATAAGCCCTGCGTGTGCACTGAGGTTATTGAGTGTCACAACATTGCCTGTAATGCTTTTTTTGGCTTGAATGCCATAATTTGCAATGGGCTCTTCTACATTCTCTGTTTGTGTAAAACTGCCTCGATAGTCAGCAACATGGTGACAGCTTTTCCCACCATGCCATTTTCTTTTACATTTTTTACGGTCACGGTACTGAGTGGTCACCACTTTGGTGTTCGTAATGAGCACCACCCCGATGTTATTGGCTAGGGTTGCGTTCAAGACAATATCTTCATCCGAGGCAATCAAAGAGTAGACATTGTTGAGTGTGCCAAGCTCTAAAAGCATGGAACCATCTGCCATAATCTGAGCAGGAGAGGAGGGTATCTCGACAACGGTTTTATAGATACTGGTCGTTACAATATCAAAATCATTTTTACCACCCCGTGAAATGGTTTTAGACGTAGAAGAGGAGAGGTCTTTGAGGGTGGGGGTTGAGGCGAGATTGTTGAGCGTTTTTGCGTGTATGGCGATATTTTTTTCTGATTGGATAAGCCCATAATTGGTAATGCTCTCGCTTTTATCCTGTGCGCTGTTGGCTGCGAGAGTAAGCGTGCCATCGCTGTAGATGACCCCTTCTTTTTGGTTGGTCAGGGTGTTGGAGACAAAGAGGTCTAGCGTGCTATTGCTTCGAATCAAGCCATCATTGTTAAGCGTTTGCGCATTGATGCTTAAAGCGTTTTTGGAGTACATAGCCCCTGTGTTTTCTATGTGTGTGGCACTAACATCCATGTCATAGCCACCGATAAATCCTTCATTTTCAAGGCTCTGAGTCACCCTTAGTGTGCTTTTATCTTTTCCCTCAAGTGCGCTTAGCTCGCCTTGATTGAGAATACTTTCTGCGATGATGGACAACGCATCGGAAGCTTCAATAATCTTATCTTCTTCAATCATCAGTTTTTTCCCAGCGTCGATAGAGAGGGTTTTTGCACTAATGTCATTTTGTAATTTTATACCTGCATCGTGTGCCTTAAGGGTTGTAGCACCTGCGGTCACCTTTGAGACAATAATTTCTCCATTAACATCAAGTTCCAAAGAGTCTTGCGCTAACACTTCAGGAGGCAAGGTAACGCCAATGCCTTTGTCGCTACTTTTAAGCGTAATCGCATTGGCGTAAATACCTCCTAGCAAGGTCGAATCCAAAGAGAGTCCAGTGCTTGTTTTCTCTTTGGAGCTAACCGTACCATCAAGGGCAATGGTATTTTCACCTGTGGTTACATGTAAAGCATCGGCGTAGAGTTTGGCATTGAGTTCTAAGGCTTTGGCGTACAGATTGACCTTGGCGATATTGTGTGCGTTAAAGCCATCACCTTCAATGACAATGTTCCCACCACTCACATCAAAGCCTTGTAAAATGCCTTGATAAAGCAGGGGTGTCCCTGTGCTAAGCGTTGCATTTGGCGTGTTAATAAATCCACCGCCATTGACACTAATGCCATTGGGATTGGCAATGATAACATCAGCAGCAACCCCTGCGACCTCCGTATAGCCTCGTAAATAGGTTTTACTCGTACCCGTGACTTCACTCAAAATCAATTTAGCAGCATTGCCTGTAAGGTTTGGGTTGTAGGAGATATAGCCTGCAAGCTCTGTATTGGCAACGGTTTTTGAGTTGTTTAAAATCAAACCTTGTTGTTCAACATTAAAATTTGAAAATTTATTGTGGGAGAGTCCTTGGGCATTGGGTGTGACGATATTGACAATAGGCAGACCACTAGGCGCTTTGATAAGCTCTGCTTGATGGGCTTTAGCAGCACTTGTATCCACCGTGATACCAGCAGCATACAGGGTTTGGTTTGAGACCAACAAAAGGCTAATCGAAATAGAAATCATCTGTCTAAAATTCATTTTTGTCCCTCATTTATCATTACATGTAAAAATTAAAAGCGATACGTCGCTGATACGCCAAAGAAGTTTTGCGTAGTGCTGACATCTTTTTTATACAAAGGCATGGTGTAGTAAAGGCTCATATCAAAATCACCCCGTTTAAGCTTTAAACCAAAGGCATCGCTGAGCAGTTTTCCACCGTTTGTATCAGCTTCTTTTTTAATTTCACCCCCATCAAGGGCAATAAAATAGGTCGGCTCAAAATATTCTAGGAGTTTAGACGGCGCGGTATAGGAGAGTTCATTGCGCAGGTAGTACCCCGTATTTCCGCTCAGTCCCTCTTTTTGGTAACCTCGAACACTGTAGTGTCCTCCAATGCTGATTTGATTGGTGCTAAAAAGTTGGTCATTGGAGTGTTGATAGTGCCCAGAAAGCGTGTATTGAAAAGCATCAAAGCGTTTGGCTAAGGAAGCATCAATCGTATAAAGGGTGTATTTTGCATTTAAGGACGTAGGGTTGGAGGCATTAAACCAGTCGGTTCCTTTGACATAGTTCAAAGCTATATAGCTATAAAATCCTGCACTTTGGTACATATAATCGACCATGCCACTCGCATTGGAAAGCTCATAGCTAGAGGTTTCAATGAGCGCATCACTTAAGTAATTTTTAGTCTCATAGTGCGAAAGAGACGAACCAATGGAGATGCGATGGACTTCGTTATGAAAAAGTTTGTAGTTGAGGGCGAGGGTATAGGTTTTGGTGTTGCCTTTGGACTCATAGCGATTAATACCCCCATAAATATACTGTGCATAATGACTTTTTCGATAGCTCAATGTTGCTAGTAAGCGCTCTATGGGAAAGGAGTACTCATACCCATCGCCTATGGAGTTTTCATTGTGAAAGTGCTGATCGGTGCTATTTAAATTAATAGCAAATTGGTCGTTAATGCCTAAAGGATTATCGAGATTGAGAGAAAGCGTTCCTTGCTTATCACCTGTTTTTTTTGTTCCAAAATTGTTGATGCCCACACTGCCATTCAGACGACTCGTTGTGTTGTTTTCTACACTGACATCGGTATAGCCCACTTCATCACTGGGAACCAAATCCATTTTTGCGTGATTGCTAGGCAAGCGATTCATGGTTTCAATGGCATGTTCCAAATTTCTTAAGTTAAGAAAATCCCCCTCTTGCCCCATAAAAGCATAGTGAATGGAGCGTTCATCGGGAGTAATGGACTTTATCTTACCCTCAAGGGCAAAGAGGGTGACTTCCCCAGAAGCGATGTTTTGAGGTTTTAGATACACCTGAGAGGTCACATAGCCTTTTTCCAAATAAAGTGCGCTGAGTTGTTTGGTTAAGTTGGAAAGTTCGGTAAGTGTTGTGCATTTTCCAATGTACGGACGGTAATAGAACTCTTTTTCACTCTCTAAGAGGAGGGTGATGCCCTCATCTTTAATGAGCTTTATCTCAAAGCAAGGCTCTTCTTTAGTAGGAAGCAATTCAGGTTTCTTCACGTCATAGCGTATGATATTTTCATCGTGGCGCTTTTGGAGTTTTTCAAAAACCTCTTTTTGTTTTTCAAAATGTTCACGTTGGTTGATAGCATCGGTGGTAGAATCTGCAAAAAGTACATATTTACTCGCTAAAAAGCAAAAAAGAGTAAGAATCAATCGAATACGAAAAGCCATAAAATTCCTTACATAAATGTATATGTTACATGGACACGATGAAGGCTAGGTAAAAGAAGTTATCTAAATATAAAGTCGGGATTGTATTCCAAATGAGCTTTAAAAATTATAATAAATATTATTTATTGTAATAAAATATTCTATAAATCTGTTCTATTCTAAAAGTTGTGATAGGATCTATCACTTAGAATTTAACTTTCAAAGCGATATTTGTTATTACACCTTGACTTTTTTCGCCATCAAGACTATGTTGATAAGTAATATCTGCATGTAAAAAAGTATTTTTAGCGATTTGGTAATTCATACCAAGACCTGCTTCAAGGTGTGTACGACTGAAGTCCTCCTTAAGAGATGTACCATCAAAAACAAGCGTTTCAGGTTTATCAATGTCATGCAGGAGATTAACACTGGCATAATACTTAGAAGGAACAGATGGACTTATCTCTTTGGTAGCAATACGAGTACCTAAACGTCCTCTTAGTGCATCAGTATTATATCCTTTGACGTGCGACGTTAGATCATGAAAAGCATCATAATCGGTATGCATATAACTTAACTGCACTTGAGGCTCAACACTCCAATTACCAATAGCTGCTATAGGCTGACCAGCTTCTACAGAGAGGCTTACTCTTTTACCTTTTTGGGTAGATTTATCCCCAGGACTATCACTAAAGTCATTGGTTAAAGATGAGAGTTGTCCTACGAAATCAATATAACCTCTTTGTTCATTCATAATAGTATAGGTTCCTCCAATTGCTAGACTCTTAGCATTCATGCTTCCTGTATCTGCATCAAGATTCTCAAGGGGTCTTAAACGATCATTAAAATCTGTATTACTCTTTGCATAATCTAAGGTAATGGCAGCACGATGGGTTAATCCTGTGGCGATGTTTTCATCGACAAAGATTTCTTGCCCAAGCTGTACACCAAAGAGTTTACTGTCATAACCAAAGCGTGTTTCTCCTTTTGCTTTGTATTGCATATAGTATGGTTTTAGCCATGTCAAACGATCTTGTTCATCGCTAACAACTTTTTCTCCCATACGATTATGAAATGTGGAGAGTTGGAGCAAACCTTGCTTTTTATTGACGCTTTGTGCGCCCATATAGTTAATAACACCTGGTCGATATATTGGTAGAGTGACTGTTGGTGAACAACTATTATTCAGAGTACAATCAAACTGACTGATAAGGTACCAATCATTAGCATCATAACTGCTTCCTTGTTTTAAGATATACTCATATGCCCCTGCTTGAACGGCATGTGCAAGGACAAAGCTATCACTCGCAGAAGTTCCATCAACGACAACGATATTAATTCCTTCAACCGTTTGAGCGCCAAGCCCACTTGCAATTGGGCGTATATCGATGGCTGTTGTTCCTGTAATATTCCCAGTTACATGTAACTTATCCGTTATTGAACTGTCATCTCCAAGGATGGTTTCTAAGGAAATTGACCCTGCAATACCTTCATAATTACCATGAATCGTAAACGTCTCACCTAAACGCTCCCAAAAAATACCTCCCTCATTGGTAACATTTCCTACAATTCTACCCCCATAAACATAGCTTACGACAGAGGTTTCATCAATACTAACATTTCCTAAAATATCCAAAGTATCGGTTACTTGAAGCAAAGAATTATTCATTAAAAAGAGCCCATAATTTTTTTCTCCACTTAAGGTTATGGTAGAGTCATCAAGGACTATGGTATCAAAGTTGACAATACGCTCTCCTGCTATCTCTTGTGTGGTACGTGCAAACACAAGAGTGTTGGTATCATCACTACTTAGTGTATTGCCCCCATCAAAGAGGGTGACACCTGATATATCGGCTCCACCGTGTATAACAACCCTATCACTCCCTTTTCCCATAAGAATATCTCCAATGACTTTTGAGCCTTCGTGGAGATTGAGGACGGTGTAATTTGCTGTAGCATCATCTTGAATTGCTATTCCTGAAGTAGAAGAAATAACTCCTTGGTTTAGTACATTTATTAGTGTGCTTTCTGCACTACCGCCTATGTGAAGCCCAGCACCCACACCACCTGTAATGACACCTGATATTTGGGCAACCGTACCTGTACTACCATTATTGATTAGCAATACACCATCTTCTTCGCCAGTGATATGTCCACCTGTTTGATTTAAAATTAAATCTGTAGCATTGGAGGCGTTGATTGCTAGAATACCAGCCAGTGTAGTACCAACAATATCTCCTGCTGTCTCAATAGTTGTTGAGCCTATACCTTGATTACTTATAAGTGCCCCAGTATCTCCAGTAATCGTTCTTGATACCTGCTTAAAAACAAGATCAGTTGCTGCCTCAAGATTTTCAGCGTAAAGACCTTGTTCTATTGTCCCTGTAATATCTCCTGCGGTTACAATTGTAGTTTTACCTGTACCTGTGTTCGTCAAATAAGCACCACTTTTAGCTCCCGTGATACTTCCTCCAGTTTGAGTAAAACTTAGATCGCTTGCAAAAACGTTATGGTCAACATATAGCCCAGTTCCTGTCGTACTTTTAACATTTCCAGCGGTTTGAACAGAAGTTTTACCAGCCCCCACATTGAGCAATTCAATGCCATTTTTAACGCCAGTGATGTTTCCACCTACTTGGTTAAGAATCAAATCTGTGGTATCGCGGTACCTGTTGATTGCTACGATACCAGATACGGAAGTGCCAATAATATCTCCTGCTGTCTCAATAGTAGCGGAACCTGTGCCTGACTTACTTATATATACACCTGTTGCTCCTGTAATGGTTCCTGATACTTGTTTGAAAAGCAGGTCAGTTCCTGCTAGACTTTCAGCGAAAAGACCTCTGTACATCGCCCCATTACCTGTAATATCGCCTGCCGTTATAATGGTGGTTTTACCAGTACCTAGGTTACTTAAGTGAGCACCACCTGCCCCTCCAGTGATACTTCCACCAATTTGGTTAAAAATCAAATCAGTGGCTTTCTTTTCGTTGACCACTAAAAGACCACCCAGTGAAGTACCAATAATATCGCCTGCCGTTTGAATAGTGGTTGCCCCAGTTCCATAATTTTGAAAGAAAATACCTGCTGTTGCCCCAGTAATAGTTCCAGCAGTTTGAGTGAAGGTAAGATCAGTAGTAGTCCTTGTATTATTCCATACGAGCGATCCATACCCAGTTGTGTTTATAATATCTCCAGCTGTTTCAATGGTGCTAGAACCAAAGCCATTATTAAAAATTTTTAAAGCCCCGTATTGCGCAGTTCCACTAATAGAACTACCAGCGTCTTGCTTGAATTGTATACTTCCAGAGTTTTCTGTGATTGTCATTGGTTCTGCTGATGTATACTGAAATGTACCATCTGCTTTTACATGTAAATCATTCCCTGCAATATTTACAGGGGAGTTTGTGATAGCAGAACATAAATAAGTACCATCAAATTGTAATCCACATACTGACCATGATGTTGTAGTACTTAAACCTAATAATGCAATTGATTTCGCAAGGCTAGTAGAAAAATTTCTTCGTTTTGCAGGTAATAATTCAGTAAGATATTTCACGTATTGTAATCCATAAACCTTTCGTAGCATTATAAATAGTGCGATATGTTGTGTTCATAATAAAATTCCTTATATAATAATTATTTTAATAAGCTATTTTTGATCAAGCGATCTCTATTTGCTAACTTATAATTTTAATGAGAACTAGTGTGAAAGTAGGGGTAAGCATTGTAAGTTTGAGGGAAAAATGTAGAGATATCTGTCATAAGTCATTCTTACTTATAGAATAAATAAAGGATATAGCGAATAAAATATTTAGTTTATTAGTATCTTCTAAAAAGGCAAGCTTAAGATGTATAATAAGTTAAAATTATTTGAGCATTTAACAATCCTTTATGCTGAAGATGAAGAGAATATAAGAAAAACGGTTAGCTCTTCACTAAAATTTTTATTTCACAAAGTGATCGAAGCTAAAGATGGTGAAGAAGCTTTAAAACTCTTCGATGAATATAACCCAGATGTTTTATTATTGGATATTTGTATGCCTAAATGTAATGGATTAGAGCTATTAAAACAAATTCGAGAGTCCAATAAACGTGTTCCTGTTATTATTATGAGTGCTTATTCTGAGCAAGATTATTTGTTACAATCAATTGACTTACATGTTTGTAAATATCTTATAAAACCCTTTGTAAGAGAAAGTTTTTTGGATGCATTTAAGGCTTGTGCTCATTGGATGTATGAGTGGGGAGACAAGGGATTAATTAAAGTTGAAAATGACATTTTCTTTGATGTAGAAACATCTATGCTTTTAATACAAAATGAACAAATTTCATTAACCAAAAGAGAACGTACTTTATTTGAATATTTTTTACGACAAAAGAATCGAGTTATTTCATATGATGAATTAGAATACGCAATATGGGACGGGCAGGGGGAGCATAAAGAAGCGTTAAAATCGCTTGTTAAGCAACTTAGGAAAAAACTACCTGACAACATGATAGAAAATTTTTTTGGAGTTGGATATAAACTTGTTACACATTAAAAAACGTCCATCAATATCTACTAAGACGAAAACAATGCTTTTTGTTTCCATAATTCTTATTGTTATGGCAACGATTTCTGGATATATTCATTATTTTGATATAAAAAAAAATATGGAGATGTCGCAAAAAGACTACATGTTACAAATCAATAATTTTTATGAATTAAGGCAAGAATTACTCAATAAGCACTATGGAAATCGTTCGTTAGTCCATGTAGATTCTCATGGCGTGCAAAGTGCAATATTTGCAAAAGATTCTAAGCGTATCGTAGAGTTATCCGTATATCGATGGGAAATATTAAAGAAAGAAAATCCTTTTTTATTAGGGCTTAGATTTTACGACGAAAAAAAACAACTCATAGCATACTTAGGGCAAGAACCCGAGCCTCATGAAATTAAACTCGATGAAGAACTTTCAGATGAAGTTGACTTTGGCTTTTTCTCATCAATATCTTATTCAGCTTATCATATTAGAATTCCAATATATAAAGAAGGCGTTTTTATTTGCACAATGGAATTTATAATAAGTCCTGAATATTTTCTTAGCAGAATTAAAAATTACTTATCTCTTCAAGGTTATATACTTTACAATACAGACCAAGCTCCAGACATCAATGATTTTTTTGCTGGTTATAAATTAGATGACGGCTCAATTTTGAAAATTGAAAATATAACGTATATGACATATATTGTTAGAATTAGAGATAAATTCAATGGGAAGAGTTTAGCAAGTCTTCTTTTTTTACAAGATATTACGGAACAACAGAAAAATCTTTCAAATACAATTTATAAAGAATTTTTCATGGCTATTATTGTAATAATCATACTTCTTATTATCCTTAATTATGGATTTAACATCCTGATTAAAAGACTAGAAGAAAGTGAAGCAAATCTTCTTAAACTGAATTATACACTTGAAAGTCGTGTAAGAGAAGAGAGCAAACAGCGATTACAAAGCGAAAAGCTATTGATTCAACAGAGTCGGTTAGCGAGTATGGGTGAAATGATTGGAAATATCGCACATCAGTGGCGACAACCTCTTACTGAACTTGGGGCAACACTTTTCAACCTGTATATGCTTTGGTCAAAACAAAAATTAACAGGAGAACTCTTTGATGAGAGTATGGATCATTGTGAAAAAATAATTATTCATATGTCGAAAACAATTGATGATTTTCGTAATTTTTTCGCTACAACTGATCAAAAAGAGCATTATGTTGTCAATGATGCAATTAAAAGTGCTATTGAACTTGTGAGTGCAGCTTTAAAAAACCATTATATTGATTTGGTTTTTTATGAGAAAGATCGCTACGAATTGGAAGGCTCACCACGTCAATTTGCTCAAGTAATTTTAAATATTCTTGTCAATGCAAAAGATACCCTTCTTGATCGTGCTATTGCTAAACCACGAATTAAAATATCACTGTATTCAGAGAATGAACATATTGTGATTGATATTGAAGATAATGGTGGTGGTATTTTAATGGATCCCATTGAGCATATATTTGAACCATATTTTACAACAAAACATGCCAAAAAAGGTACAGGAATAGGGTTGTATATGAGTAAAATGATTATTGAAGAAAATACAAATGGTAGCTTAGAGGCTTTTAATACTTCAGAAGGTGCATGTTTTAAAATAACCCTGAGAACATTTGGGAGTGTTTAGAAAATCTAGTAGTTTTTAAGGTTGTATCATAAATTTAAAGCGTGTAATCAAGAGGTGCAAGAGGAATAGACTTTCAATTACGTATCGGCGATAAACTAACGCAATAGAAGGGGAGAGTGACTCCCCTGCTATTAGAAACTAAAACGGTATCCAGCATTAATCTGCCTTTGGGCAAATTTGTGACCAGTAGTATACGTGCCATCTAGATATAAATTATGCTTTTTATTCAGTTGTGTTGCGATGCCGACTTGATTTTCCCATAAGTTTCCACGGAAAGTGTATGTTTCTAAATTGCCATTCAAACGATAGCCTACATTACCGCTCATCTCCGTAACGTAGCCAGTTTTATAATACACATTTACGGGGTTTTTAACTCCTTTAACTTCGTACCCAACTTTTACGCTAACACGCCCAAGCGTTGAATCATAGCCATCTAAATCAACCACTAAACCATTGTCTGCATGCGTTGAGGAACTGTTTTGATGTAAATAACTTAACTGTGCTTGTGGTTCAATGTAATAACCTGTTGTCGTATTTACCAAGTAAAAGCGTTTCCCAGCCTCAACGCTTAAACCATAACCATTACTCGAAGTACTCCCATGAATGTGATTATATTGGGAGTCTTGAATGTTGAACGTGTTTTTAATATGACTGTATTTCAATGCCATATCAACATAGAAATGATTTGATGCAATATAGGTTCCATAAAATCCAAAATGATAACCATCTACATTACCATTGCCTTGTTGATAGTTTGAATCAGCCTGTATGGTTCCACCCATTACACCTAAAAAAACATCTAAATCTGACATTTTCAAACGTCCATCTATACCTGTTTGAATGCCTGTGTAGCCCATATCAAAATCGCTTAATTTACCGCTTCCAAATGAACCAAATTTCCCAGTAAAGGTTCTAGCCCATACATTACCTTGGCTATTTTCAGTTTCACGAAGTTCTCCCATCCTTTGTAAGAGCGTTTGAGTTTCTGCATAGTTAATCATATAGCCAATATTGAGGAAGTTTGCTGAGGCATCAGCTGTGGATGTAATCGGCGGTGCTTTGCTAGAAGCATAGAGTTCCCAGTTTGTATCATTTTGATGAAGATTATAGAGGTATCCTCCTAGTTCCACTTCTCCTGTTCCTGCCCCTCTAAAAAGGTTATTTTTTAAATCAAATGAAGCTAATCCATCTTGTGTTTCCACAACAGTAATTACTTCATCGCCCGTAGTTGTAAGAGAGCCTCTATTTATTATTTGAATACTATGATTACCAGCGCTACTACCTGTAACCACTAATTTATCCGAAAATTCATCAAGTATATTGGTACGCATAATAAAATTACCATTGCCACTTAAATCACCTACGGTAAGGATTGAACCCACTTTATCTTCTATAAAATCAACAGTGCTATGATTTAAGGTTAATTTACTAACCACAGAATCTTGGCTCATATTCCACAAGCTATCATCAAGTGACAAATTGGTTATGGCACCAGATGAGACAAATGCTCCTCCATTCAACACTGACCCTTCAGTCATCTTCAGGTCAGTTGTAGCTCCATCCTGAGAATAAACACCACCAGTAATATACATCTTGCCAACACCAGAAATCAGATTGCCAGTCCCTGCCGAAACCATAGCAACTGCATCTGTTGAAGCCATCGCTATCGTTGTATCCCCCGTAAAATAAGCCTTGCCCCCAGATGAATTCGCCACGACACCATACACGCCATTAGCGCCAGTCACTGTTGTGTTTACTGCATTAACCACACCGCCAGCAGCCCACACCGCATAAGCCGTATTGCCATTTCGGTCAACCATAATGTCAGTATTTTCTAGATTCACTACTCCCGAAAGTTGTGCAGAAGCACCTGTAGAGCCTCCCGAAAAAATGCTATTTCTATTGGTTGTGGTACCATTAAAATGAGCAATAGCATTGGAGCCATATGCTATTAAAGCACTACTTTTTTCTGCCCAAATATGGCTATCTTCACCAACCGTAGCCAAACCATCACTACGAACTTCAAGCGCATTAGAATTATTTCCCAGAGTAGTAATACTTAGTGCATCAGCGTTAAGTTTTCCAAACAAGAAAACGCCAGTTGCATATGCTCCTTGGGTAGTTATGGTACTACCAGTACCTAAATCTACAAATGAATTTTGTTGTAAATCAATGCCATATGAAAGATTCCCTTGTGTTTCAAGAGTCAAATGAGTGGCTTCGAATTTTGCTGGACCATTAGCAGCATTTCCATTGGCGCCAAAAATATGCAATGCTGTAGATTGACTACCATTTGTACTAATTAAGCTTCCAGAACCCAAATGTGCTTCTGTTCCCTCGTTATAGACATTAAGTCCAATATTCTGATTTCCTATTGTTTGAATCGTTAAAGCATCGGCAGTTAAGGTAGACGCTTTTGCAACATAAACACCTATAGCACTGGAACTTGTATTGGTGTTGTCAACTATAATTTTACTATCTGTCCCTAAATTTATTTGGGAATTTAAGCCTGAAACATACAATCCGTTAGTAGCAAAACCCTTAACATCAATGGTCAAATGATTTGCATTCAAAGTTGTATTTTTGCCATTCAAATAAATACCAGCAGACGCTGTGCTCCCACCATCAACACTAACTTTACTGCCAGAACCAAGATTAATTTGAGCAGTTGTTGCAGAATTATTGTAAATACCAGTCAATATATTATTATACTTAGTATCAGCAGTGATTGTATCCCCATTAGCTAACGTAATGATACTAGCATTGAGGCTACCATAATCTGTTGCTAATGCAGGAAGAGTGTTTAACCCTAATAAAAGAGCTGACGCCGTAATGCTGCTAGAGATATTTCTTTTTTGGGTATAGTATATTTTTTTCATCAGTAAAGCTTTCCTTAGATATTTTTTATGATTTATCATGATTGAGCAGGGAGATAATAATAGAAACTCAGGGCAAACCAGGGTGAGGATAGTGGATAAGGTTGAGCTTCCAAGAAATATTTTTAGGTAAGAGCAGAGTTATTTATCTAGTTTTAGATGAAATCTATACCGTATAAGATATTGAATTTAATTTTGAAAATTTAAGTTTTCAATAATTAAATATATCCTTTAACTATTTTCTATGGCGCATCAGTGTTTCGACAGCACACTCAATTCTTTGAGGCAAATCTTTTGCTTCATAATCCACAAAGTCTATTTGAACTTTATAAACCAACACCTCTTCTACCATTACATTTAAGACCAAATATCCACGGTAAAGTTTACTCTCTTTTGTTTTTTTACCAGGATGTTCCATATCGTTTTCATAGACTAAAATAGCCATATCCACTTTGGGTGCACTACTTTTTTTCTCTTTAGCATACACCGCTAAGGCATCATTCACACAGCTCTTAACCTCTTCAAGATTGACATAGGTAAAAAGTGTTGATGGACTATAGGTTGCTTTTTCAGCACTAATACTACTTTGAAAAGCACCCGCTTGAATCGCTTTTAAAGCATTTTGAAATGGCTCAGATTCATATATTTTTTCAAATACAACTACCTCTTTATGACACGGTAACGCTGAAAGTTTCGCCTTTGAAGTCATTTTGGTATAAATGCCCTCACCAATAAAATAGGCAACCAAAAGACCTAAAACAATAAACAAATTTTTTTTAGACATGATACGACTCTTTTGAAGAAGGAGGCAAAGCCTCCTTGAAGTTAAATACCCAAATCTTGGCGTTTGAAATACTCTTGACCGACTTTACACAATGGACAGGCTTTAGGTGCTTTTTTACCACGGTGAATATGCCCACACACTTCACACACCCAAATTTCTTCTTCTTCATCACTAAAAAAGCCATCTTCTTTCATTGCATCTTGAAGAGCTTTGTATTCACGCTCATGCTCTACTTCCACTTTACCAATGGCATTAAACAAACGTGCAAGCTCTTTATGTCCCTCTTCTTCTGCAATTTTTGCAAAATTAGGATACATAATGGTATGCTCATAATTCTCACCCGCCATAGCGCTGTCAAGATTCTTAAGGGTAATTTCTGTCTCGGCGCCATCGACTAATTTATGATACGCTTTAAATTCTGCACGTGCGTGCCATTTTTCATTTTCTGCCGCTTCTCTAAAATGGCGAGCGATCGCATGCCAACCCTCTTCTTGTGCGATATCTGCGAACAAATCGTATTTATTACGTGCTTGAGACTCACCTGCAAACGCTTTCATTAAATTGACTGCGGTTAAATCAGTCGTTATACAGGTCATCGCCTCTCCACAACAGACCAATTTCCCACCACCAACATGCTGAACCTCAACCTCGTTACCGCATTTACTACATTTATACGTTTCGTACTCTCTCACATTGACTCCTTTAAAGTTAATTTACAACATATTAAACTATCTTGACTTAATCTACAACTAAACATTAAATGATAAAAATTATTGTTTATAAAATAGCTTTTTCTTTAAAAAATGTATCAACTGCTTTGAGAGAAAAGGCTTTATCATAGGTAAATAACTCTTGCCACGTTTTATCTTCTAGACCATTTTTGGTTTCAATACCATATTTTTGTTTTGCATTTTCTACAAACTCCATAGCAAAACTCAGTAAAAGAGCATATTGTGCAGCCGTAAGGTGTTTAAGCAAATCAAACAAACGGTAGTAATTCACCATTTTTTTACTCGATTCTTCCCCCATACGAAGCGACCAAATACGCCCAGCAAATTCATGCTGATACACAACACCGCTGCGTGTTTCCAGTGCAAACGCTCTAAAAGCAGACATCAATTCTTGTTTAGGAAGGTAGTGGTGGATATTGTAAAAAAAAAGATAGACACTGAGTAAAAAAAGATCTTCTGCACAAGGTACATGCGCTTTGATTTCAGCGCACGTCTCTTTTTCAACATCTAATTGCATCTTTAAATAGGCCAGATGTTTGACCCGCCAATTCTCTTTTTCTTTCACTCTTTTTTGCCACTCTATCAAGGTGGGACGAGGAATATGGTAACGCTCAACTAAAGGCTTATAAGACATTTGCATTGGCTTACTCCTGCTTAGAATGCTTCTATTCTAATATGTTTTAAACCAGAGTGCAAGTATTTTGAAGAAATGTATATCATTCCTTAGATTTAAAAAGAAATGATATACATAAAAGTAACACTAAATATGAAAGTGTTTTAAAAATGCAGGATTCTTCTCAATCAACCCACGCTGAAGGAGAGTTTGGATAACTTCTTGGTCACAATCGGTATCTTTAGGCCACTCCCTCGTGTACCCATCTAAGCTATTTTTAGTGGTTGCATCCACGCCAATAAAAGCATCATCCACAAAAACATCACGCAGTGCATCAATGTTATTGACCACGCGCCAAACCAGCATGTAGCTATTGTCCACATCATTGCCAGAGGCATCTACTATAAAGACTAATTTCATATGCTCACGTAAAGGCTTCAACGTCTCATAGACCGCTTTACCTGCCCTCTTCTTTTCAAGGCTAATGACGGTAATGGGTGTTTTAGTATGGGTTTTATACTGTTTAAGCGCACATACTTCAGGCACAAGTACTTTGACCTTTTCTAAAAGGGCTTCATCGCTTAAAAGCACTTTTGAAGGCTCATTCACCACCTCACCTGTACAATCCACACCTAGTTTTCCACCAAAAAGTGCATTGGGAGAAGCATGGTCAAGCGCATCACACACACCCTCACTAATAAGAAGCGTTTTACTACTGAGCCTATTAAGGATATAATCGCTTACGTTCTCATAATCACCCAAATCAGGTGCGTTTTCATCGACAAAAATCGCATGTTTCACAAAACTCATCTGCCCCACTCCCCAAAAGGCATGCATAAACTGCTTGGCATGTCCAGGGTAAAGCACATGCATCTTTGCTAAAATCAGGTTATGAAAGACGCCATTTTCAGGCATATTATAATCCATCAAATCGGGCGCTGTGGTTTTTAAGAGTGGTAAGAAAATACGCTCTGTCGCCCAGCCCATGTATTTATCCTCCAAAGGAGGTTTGCCCACAACAGTGGCTTGATAGACGGGTTTTTCTTTACATGTAATGCACGTCACATCCATCACAGGGTATGGCTCTTTCAGCGTGTAATAACCTGTATGGTCACCAAAAGGTCCTTCAATTTCCATTTTTTCAGGATCAACCCACCCCTCAATTACAATATCCACGTCCTCAGGCACATAAATCGGATTGGTCAGGGACTTCACCAACCTTGCATTTTTATCTTTAATAAACCCATAGAGTAAAAGTTCAAACATACCAATAGGCATCGGCGCTTGTCCACACCAAATATAAAGCGGGTCACCACCAATACCAATACTCACAGGCATTTTTTGCCCTGCTTTTTTATACTCGTGGAAAAAATGAGCACTGTCTTTGTGAATCTGCCAGTGCATGCCTAAACGGTTTTTATCGTACACTTGCAAGCGGTACATACCTAGATTTTGTTTTGTGCCGTCTAAGCTTTGCGTATAGACTTGCCCCATCGTAATGAAAGGTCCACCATCTTCACTCCATGTGGTAAGGATAGGAAAATCATAAAGGTTGGGTGCATCATACACTTTTGTTTGGCAAACACCCTTGCCTTTCAGTCGTTTTGGAAGCGCATTTTTAAGATTAAACAGTGTGCCAAGCATGCCCATTTTATCCATAAACGATGTCGGTGGCTTCATATGCATTAAGGCTTCTATCTGTTTAGCAACAACATTAGGATTTTTACCAAAAATAAGCTCTGTGGCTTTGGTGGAGCCAAAAACATTCATCAGCACAGGCATATCAAAGCTTTTGCCCAGTCTTTTGCTCACAGGGTTGGTAAATAAAAGTGCCTTTGAGTCCTCTTTTTTAACCTCGGCATACGCCAAATGAGGAATTTCTAAGTCAATATCCAACTCTTCATCAATAACACGTAAAAGATTGTTTTCACGTAAAAGCTCTATGATTCGTTGCATTTTTGCCCTTTAAAAAATTTCACTCAGTGCTATCTTCTCTGCACGCTCAAGCAACTCTTTTGCCCCTTTATCAATCACCTTTTGCGCTAAAGCTTTCCCCAGTGTTTGAAAATCCCCTCGTGTACCGCTCATCGCTTCGCTTATCATTTCTGAACCATCAGGAAGCCCAATAATCGCCTTTACATGTAAAAAGTCACCAAAAACTTGAGCATTCACACCAATGGGCACTTGACACCCACCCTCTAAAACCGTCACAAAGTCACGCTCGACCATGGTTTCGACAATGGCATCCGCATCATTGAGCACAGAAACTAAACGCTCTACTTCAGGGTCATCCACGATTTCAATACCCAAGGCTGCTTGACCTGATGCGGGAATAATCTCTTCTTTGGAAATCGGACTAAAATGCCTTACTTCACTCGCAAGTCCTAAACGATTAATCCCCGCTGTTGCTAAAATAATAGCATCAAACTCACCCTCTTTGAGCTTTCGAATACGTGTATTGACATTGCCACGAAGATTTTTAATCACAAAATCTGGGCGAAGTTTTAAAAGTTGCATACGTCGTCTAAGACTGGTGGTTCCTACCACCGCACCCTCAGGCAAATCCTCTAAGCATCCATACTTTTCAGAGAGCATCGCATCTCTCACATCTTCTCGTTTGGTAATGACACCTAGCTTTAAACCTTCAGGGAACTCCATAGGCACATCTTTAAGACTGTGTACCGCAATGTGTGCTTCCCCTCTTAACATCGCCTCTTCAAGCTCTTTGGTGAAGAGCCCTTTTCCCCCGATTTTTGCTAAAGGTGTATCTAAAATTTTATCGCCTTTGGTCATCATAATGGAAAGTTCCACTTCCAAACCAGGATGGGCTTTTTCAAGTTCTGCTTTCACAAATTCAGATTGCCAAAGTGCGAGTTTACTTCCACGTGTTGCAATAATTAGTTTTTTCATTTTTTTCTCTTTAATGTGATGTAAATAGAGTATTTTTAATACTTTGACCACTTTTAAGGTCAATAAAGTCTTTACTTAAAATAACACCATTTGTAAAAATAATATCATTCATACTGATTTTTTTGTTTTCTTGTTTGAGTAAAATAACATCCACACGAATCGCATAAGCTTTCCATGTTTTTGTTTCGGGTAAATCTTC